>JAHHHZ010000011.1:0-300000 GCA_019359095.1 Pleurocapsa minor HA4230-MV1
CAACCTCTGCGACGCGAAGGACGCGAGCTTGCGAGCTAATCCTTTAGGACTAGTCCTTTAGGGTTTTATTAGATTGATGATTAAGAGGCTTGCAGCCTCTTCCTAAGATCTCAAATGGGTTCTATAAGAGAAAGCCACAATTATGGGAGAAAAAGCAGGAATTCATCCAATTGTGCAACTTCATACCCAACTTAGTCAGGAGAAGATTATTAAATCTGCAAATAAGCTTGGAATCGGGATGATTAGTCTTAAACCTTATTATCTTCAGGCTACCAATACAAAAGAGTTGATCTTTGGCTATTCTAGTCTAACTGAGCCGCAACTAACAGAAGGTATTCGCAGATTGGCTAAGATACAGGAGTTATGGCAATGATGCTCAAGCAGGCGAAGATAAGTTTTCTCTAATCTAAGATTTTCTCTAAAAGGCTTGCCAGATTTAAATATGTTTGCTCTGCTAGTTTGAGAACTGATGGTCTTTAATCGGGAGATGGGACTAAAATTGTTATTAAGAGATAATATTATCTGAAATATATTGCCACAGATAATTCTCTGCCTGGATGTAAGTGATTGAAGCCTTGCTACACTGAGCATCATCAATTATCAAATTTAACAACCTTAATTTAGCTAAAATATGCAGCCTACCGACCAAAGTAAGTTTACTGAACAAGCCTGGGATGCGATCGTAAAATCTCAAGAAGTTGCCAAATTATTTCAGAATCAAAACTTAGAGGTAGAGCATTTAATTTTGGCAGCGATCGAACAAGAAGGATTGGCGATCGCCATTTTAGATAAGGCAAATGTTGACTCGCTTAGGCTTAAGCAGCAGCTAGAGATGTTTACTAAGCGTCAGCCAAGAATTGGTTCAGCCCAACTTTATTTAGGGCCAAGTTTAGATCGAATGCTAGATCGGGCGGAAGACTGTCGCGTTAGCTGGGGTGATAATTTTATTTCGATTGAGCATATTCTGATTGGGTTTGCCGAAGATGCGCGTATTGGCAAGAAGTCTTTGCGCAGTTTTAATGTTGATACCCAAAGTTTGGAACTGACTATTAAGTCCATTCGGGGTTCACAGAAGGTAACCAAACAAAACCAAGAGGAACAGTATCAAGCTTTAGAAAAGTATGGGCGAGATCTGACCGAACAGGCAAGGGCGGGTAAACTAGATCCTGTCATTGGTCGAGATGAAGAAGTTCGTCGCGTAATTCAGGTGCTTTCTCGTCGGCAGAAAAACAACCCTGTCTTGATTGGTGAACCTGGGGTTGGTAAAACGGCGATCGCTGAAGGATTAGCCCAACGCATCGTCAACGGTGATGTTCCAGAATCGCTTAAAGATCGTCAGTTGATTTCTCTAGATATGGGAAGTTTAATTGCTGGGGCAAAATATCGCGGGGAATTTGAAGAACGTTTACGGGCAGTGTTAAAAGAAGTCACCGAATCTAGTGGGCAAATAGTTTTATTTATTGATGAGGTACATACTGTAGTTGGTGCGGGAGCTAAAGAAGGTTCAGGCTCTATGGATGCTGGCAACTTACTCAAGCCGATGCTAGCGCGGGGCGAATTGCGCTGTATTGGAGCAACTACCCTCGATGAGTACCGTAAGAATATTGAAAAAGATCCTGCTTTAGAAAGGCGTTTTCAGCAGGTGTACGTCAAGCAACCTTCCGTGGAAGATACAATTTCCATCCTGCGGGGACTTAAAGAAAGATATGAGGTACACCACGGCGTAACCATCACCGATTCAGCGTTAGTAGCTGCTGCCACCCTTTCTCAACGTTACATTACCGATCGCTTTTTACCCGATAAGGCGATCGATCTGATTGACGAAGCAGCAGCCAAGCTAAAAATGGAGATTACTTCTAAACCCAGTGAATTAGAAGACATAGATCGCCGAATTATGCAGCTGGAGATGGAAAAGGTCTCTTTAAGTGGTGAAAGCCAACGTTCAGGAGTGGTGATCATCGATCGCTCATCTAGGGAAAGATTAGGCAAAATTACGGCAGAAATTGAAACCTTAAAAACTAAACAAGAAAGCTTGTCGGCTCAATGGCAATCAGAAAAGAGCCTTTTAGATGAGATTAATGCTCTCAAGGAGGAAGAAGAAAAAACCCGTCTGGAATTAGATAAAGCCGAACGGGCGTTTGACCATGAAAAAGCAGCTCAATTAAAGTATGGCAAACTGGAAACTTTACAAAGAAATTTAGAGGCTAAGGAAACCAAGCTCATCGATCTGCAATCAGAGGAAACCACCCTGTTAAGAGAACAGGTATCAGAATCTGACATTGCAGAAATTGTGGCTAACTGGACAGGAGTACCGATTAATCGTCTCTTAGAATCGGAAAAACAAAAGTTACTCCAGCTCGAAGGACATTTGCATCAACGAGTAATTGGACAGCAAGAGCCAGTAGCTGCTGTATCCGCAGCAATTCGCATGGCAAGAGCGGGCATGAGCGATCCGAGTAGACCAATTGGTTCATTTCTCTTTATGGGGCCAACAGGAGTCGGTAAAACGGAATTAGCCAGAGCCTTGGCAGCATTTTTATTCGATAGTGAAGACGCGATGGTGCGGATTGATATGTCTGAATATATGGAGAAACACGCCGTATCTCGTTTGGTAGGTGCGCCTCCTGGATATGTTGGTTTTGAGGAAGGAGGACAGTTAACCGAAGCAGTACGTCGTCGTCCTTATTGCGTGGTGCTATTAGATGAAGTGGAAAAAGCGCATAAGGATGTCTTTAATATCTTGCTTCAGGTGCTTGATGACGGTAGAATTACCGATTCTCAAGGACGAGTAGTAGATTTTCGCAATGCCATCATTGTCATGACCAGCAATATTGGTAGTGAACATATCCTTAACGTCAAAGGAAACGATCAAGATTACGACCAAATTCAGAATCAGGTAACCCAAGCTTTGAGAGGTCATTTTCGCCCAGAATTTCTCAATCGGATCGACGATTTAATTATTTTCCACGGCTTAAAGAAAGAAGAACTCAAAGAAATTGTCACGATTCAAATCAAAGGTATTCAACGCTTATTAAACGACCAGAAAATCAATATCGAACTATCTCCCGCAGCTCAAGATCGAATTGTGACTATCGGTTACGATCCTGCTTATGGTGCGCGTCCTCTCAAACGAGCGATTAGACGAGAATTACAAAACCCCATTGCCACAATGATCCTTGATAGTACCTTTACCGCAGGGGATAAAATTATTGTTGACTGTGTAGATGACAAGCTGATCTTTAGCAAAGAATCTACTTCCCAGCCTCTTGAACTTGAGCAGGCAAAATCTTCAGAACCAGCCAAACTGAAAACCAAAAAGTCTGCTGAAAATAAGCAAGCAGCAAAACCAAAATCTGAAGAAAAACCCGAGGTAGTCTCCTCAGAAAAATAGTCGCTCGTTATTTGTCACAGAAATAGCGATCGCACTCATAACTAATCAACGAATCACCTGTATATCCAAAGCCAAACCGATGGTTGTCCAGATGCGATCGCAAGTCAAAACGCGAATATTCAATTTGAAGGTAGGCAAGCAACGCCGAAGCATCCAAAACCACAGTCATTCCTTCACTTCCCGTTTGGCTTCCTCATGCCGTTCGGCGATCAATTCATTGGCTAAACTAGTTTCTTTTGGTAATTGTGAAAACCGCGCTTTTAGTCGCCGTTTAATCGTTTCCTGTTTTTCCAAAATCAATCGCCCTTCTTCTGAACGAGCAATCAAGGTATCACCTTCTTCAAAGCCCAAAAATAGACACGCCCAGATCTCCCAAACTCAAAGAAGTCATTTGCGATAAGTTCGTTCATACGCTGCGTGTCAAAGCGAGTCTCTTCACACCACAGCTCTTCTTCTTGACGTTCGAGGTTTTTTCGGTCTTCGCTGCTAATTTTCATAGCGATCTCAAACTATAAGTGGTAAGTTGGGAAATAATGCTAAAACAGTTGGGAAAAAGCAATTTAAACAACACTCAATTCGTAATTAAGAACTAAGATTTCCTCTGCTGTTAAAGTTGCCATAGCATACTCACATCCTTCAAGGTCGGCAAATTCTATTAAATAATGGTTTTTATTCTCTCGATGATAAACTTCAACAATAGTTCCTACTTGACCTTTAGGTAAATAAGCGATTTCTCTTTCCAAAAGAGTTAACTTTTCTTGAGGAATTGATTGAAGATTAGTAACTGTGTCTAAAAGTTTTGGTTGATTCATTTTATAAATGCAGAAATTAAACGAGGATTACAATTTATATTAGAAATTTCCCAAATAGTGCGAAGTTTAATATTATTCGTCTGTCGAGGAGATACGCCTAGTGTTTGTATTTTCGTTTAGGCGATCGCACAATTAGATCGAGCATTAGCGATCGCTTTAGATTTACCAGGACAAGATTAGAAATTTGATTTTAGTTTTAAAGCAATTCAGTTTGCTGAGGTTCGCTTTCTTGGGGTTGATAACCCAAGTGGCGATAGGTCTTAGCTGTGACCGTTCTACCCCGATGGGTACGGCTGAGGTAGCCATTTTGGAGTAAATATGGTTCGTATACTTCTTCGATGGTTTTACCGTCTTCTCCTGTCGCTGCGGCGATCGCCTCTAAGCCAACGGGCCCTCCATTAAACTGTTTAATAATAGTGTTAAGTACTAAGCGATCTGTCCAGTCCAAACCCTGGGCATCAACATCAAATAAGTTCATGGCGATCGCTGCTAATTCTTCTGTAATTGTCGCCACTTTTTCTACCTGGACATAATCTCGAACCCTTCTGAGCAAGCGGTTGGCGATCCGAGGAGTGCCACGAGAACGACGAGCAATTTCAATCGCCCCAGCTTCGGTAATTGAAGCCTGAAGAATTTCTGCGGTTCGTTTAACAATCAAGGTTAGTTCATCGAGTTCATAGAAACGCAGTCGTTGAATAATGCCAAAGCGATCGCGTAACGGGGAAGACAGCGCCCCAGCCTTTGTCGTTGCCCCCACCAGAGTAAAAGGCGGTAGGGGTATGCTACGGGTTTTAGCCGTTTGTCCTTTACCAATGGTGACATCCAGACGAAAATCTTCCATGGCAGGATAGAGTAATTCTTCTGTCATGCGGTTGAGACGGTGGATTTCATCAATAAAGATAATATCCCCAGGTTTAAGACTAACCAGCAGCCCTGTAATGTCTCTAGGACGCTCTAAAGCAGGGGCGGAGGTGATTTTGCAGTCCACACCCATTTCTGCTGCCAGAATCAAGGACATAGTAGTTTTACCCAAGCCTGGCGGGCCGTATAATAGCAGGTGATCTAGAGGATCTGCTCGATCTTTAGCAGCAGCGATCGCCATATTTAAAATACCTTTAAGTTTTTTTTGTCCAATATAATCGGCTAGCTTCTGAGGGCGAATTTTGGCTTCGTTGTTTTCTGTCTCCTGAGTATTTGCCTGGGGAGAGAGTAAAGTAACTTCGTAACTTGATTGCTTTGATCTATTGGTTTTGTAAGCTCGATCGGGATCTGGAGAGTCAGAAGATCTTTTAATTGCCATTGAATTATATTGCTTTGATACTGCTTCAGTTATATGCTGCTAGCTCGATTGCAGGATGTCGTTAAGTTAGCCCAAAAGGCATAAAAATAATCGTCCTAGTACTAAACTAATTTTAGATAATAAACATTTTTAGGAGTAATTTGATGCGGTTAACTGTACCGACCAACATGATGGAGTTCTTTCGTAAAAGTGAGGGCAAATGGTACACCGAAAGAAGTGTACATCATTTTGATGTGGTAGCAGATGAATCTGGGGAATCGAATTTAATTGTTAAGGTGATTGAATTTGATGACCCTAGAGTTAAACAAGCCTGTGATTTGCAGGGCATAGATCCGCTCAAAGCTAAAGGAGGTGGCAGCTTTAGCTGGCAAGATAATCTAGAGGAAAAAGAGCCAAATCCCAACTACGCTGCGGTGTTGATTGATGTTCCTGACGACGAGACAGGGCGCAGTGGTAAACTGATTCGTGATAAAGGTTATGTTAATGGCTTGCCCGTAATTAGTCGCTATTGGTTTGGTGAAGATGGTATCCTCACGATTAACACCGACTACGATAATAATCAGGGTCAAGAGCGCTGTTGGTTTTTGACGGATGACTTTCGAGTCAGAGTCAGCACGATTCAAATGCTTAATGGCGTAAGTTTAATGGCTTACTGTTCCGAACGTCGTTGTGTATCTCCAGAAGATGTCAAGAAGATGGCGTTAAGTCACTCCCATTAAACTAACTGGCGTTGCTGATTAAGTAATGCTATACAAATGATTACTGCTCGCAGCTGTAAGCTATAAGCTATAAGCTATAAGCATTCACCAACACCAACTAACTCTATAATTTATAATTCCATTTGGATTGTGTTTTTCCTGTATATTTTTTGCCAGCACCAATTTAATTAAACTGGAATCAGTAATACGGAAAATTCAGAAATACATAGTTCATCGTCAGAGAAGTTTTGGAATTGCTTTGCTAATGAAGTTCGGGGGATGGGTAAATTAGGCCATTTTTCTAGCTCAGTCGCCCTAACTTCAAATCCTGCCTCTTTAAAAATATCTAGCATTTCAACACACCTAATTCTGTTGGTATAGAATCCCGAATTATCAACAAAATTGGATTCCCAAAAGTTAGCTTGAAATCTTAGATTATTTAACGATCCATCTAAATGATCTTTTAAATCAACTGTATGAGAACAAACACCATCATCATTGATAACTCGACGAGTTTCTTGCATAATCTTTAGAAACTCATCACGTCGAATATGCTCTAAAACTGCATGAGACCAAATAAAATCTACGGAATTATCTTCAATTTTTTTTAACGATTCTAATCCTGATGTTAAATAAACACCCCCGCAATTTTTCATTATTTCTGAAAAAGATTGTGAACTTTCAATATTGGTAATTGGGGAATTTTGTTGTTTCAAATAGCTAGCCATTTCTTGATAAGATTGAGGATCTTCAATGGCAAAATTATCAACATCAACCATATATGTTTTCTCTCCACCAAGACTACGGCAAATGAGAGCAGAAAAAAGGGAATTTCCTGGCCCTAATTCTAAGCTCGTAAATCCTGGTTTAAGATGTTTTATCTGAGAAACTCGCTGAAAATGCTGTTGAAAAGATTGATAGGCATACTCTGGAACTTCCATTTGGTCGTGCTGAAAAAACCCAATTGATTTCCAAAACTTATCTCCAATAGGTAATCTATAAATCACAATTTTTGAGCCAACTTTCAACCACCAAGGCATAATCTCTTTGATAGATTTGAAAGGAATATTATTTTTGATCCACTTTTTGAGGTTCATCACAATTAACTCAGTATATTTAAACTGTTTTGTTAAGGATGATAATATGTGTTACTGCTGATTTACCATAAAATAAATATTTAGTACATACACTTAACCTCCTGAAAAATAGGAAAATTTTATTAGCTGGGGCGAGCAAAATTTTCAACTTCCTCAACTGCAATATTTTCCCAGGACGAATAACGTTGGGCATAATAGTCTAAAATTTCTGAGATTCTTTGCTTGTCGGTTTCTGTAATTTCTTCAAGATAGCTAATTTCTATAGCTGCCACTTGGCTTTGATAGTAGTCAAACTTTGCTTTTGGATCATGCTCAATCGATCGCATAATTAGACTGGTATCTACTCCCTCTACCTGGCGCAGATGAGCCGCTACTTCTCGATACACAGCCAAGGGTAAGCGATCTGATGTAAGCTGCCGTCTAGTTTTTTGATTTGTAGTTGATGACTGCATAAGTAATTTTAATTTTAAGCTCTAATGTTTAAATCCTAAACTCTTAACTCTCTACTCTTGACCGCGGAAAGCGGTGAACGCAGGCTCTGCCTTTTCAAGGCAGAGTACCGTTCACTTAATTTTCTCACTTTACACCGAGCTTCGGGATCATCAATCTCGGATTCTGGGACATAATCATTGCATAATATAAAGATATGCTAAGAGTTTTTTCTGAATCGATCGCGAATTTAAGCTTGCACCCATTCAGGACTCGTAGGATCAAAAATATTGTTAGATAGAAAAATTAATAACAAATTATGAAAACTGTTTCCGATAGTAAAAGGGCATTCCATAGTGCTTATCCTCGACCAATCAACTCTATCTACCGTCGAGTGATCGAAGAATTGCTAGTAGAGATGCATTTGCTGTCAGTAAACTCTGATTTTAAACCCGATCCGATTTATTACTTGGGAATTGTCACTTCTTTTGAGCGTTTAATGGAGGGTTATCAGCCAGAGTCAGATCGGGTAAAAATTTTTGATGCTCTTTGTATTTCTACCAATGGCGATCCTCAGAATTATAAGTCTCAAGCGGGGACTCTGTTATCTTTAACCAAGGATAAATCAATAGATGATCTAGTGGAGTGGTTTGGCAACCCCACCGCCGAAAATGATGCTGGTTATATTATTGAACCAATTAGGGCGATCGCCAGTAATGATAATTTTAAGTATAGTCGCCTATTTGCCATTGGTATTTATACTTTATTAGAAGAATGCGATCGCTCAGTAGCCCAAGATCAGGAGAAATGTAACGCGACTGTAGATAAAATCGCTGAAAATCTTCATATATCCAGCGAGAAAATGAAGAAGGATCTCGATATCTATCGTGGCAGCCTAGAGAAAATGGAGCAGCTACTTAAAGTGATTGAAGACGTTCTAGAGGCTAGTCGTAAGCAGAGAGAGAAAAGAGAACAGGAAAAACTCGCCAAGCTAGATAAAACCGAGCCGAAAGCCGAAAATCCTGAAACTGAATCAGCAACCGCAGAATAGCCCAATCACAAACATTGCGGTTGTTAAACAGTGGTTAATACTCTGATTGTGGTTAAGAATTAAGGGTTAATAATGCTTGATGATTGACTTTTGGACTTAACCATCTTGGAGTTGGTTATAACGCTCCTCTTTTTGGCTCAGGCTATTAATTTTATTGATGATTTGAGTCGGATTCATTGATTTGAGTAGGTATTCATCTACCCCACATTTGGTAAATTTTTGCCATTCATCATGTTCAAAGCGATCGCAAAGTAGAGATACCCTAGTATAGTCGGCAAGATCGGCATGGGCGATCGCATTGACAATATTTCCGACATCCATCATGGAACAGTCTTGATCGATAATGACAATTCTGGGTTGAAGCAATTCAATTTGACTAACCGCCATCGCCGAATCCGTTAACCACACCACCTGATAATCGATAGTGTTTAGCAGTTGACAAATAAAAGTCGCGCTAGCCTCATCCTCTGTAACCAGCACAATTGTTTGTGAACCTGCCTCCATATGATTAGGAGTAGATGTGGTTGCTGCTAAAGAATGTAAATTATGGCTAGGATGCTCTTTTTCAGGCAGATAAACCGTAAATACTGAACCCTCTCCCAAAGCTGACTCGATCTCAATGGTTCCGCCATGTAGCTCCACCAGTTTTTTGCTTAAAGCAAGTCCCAAACCTGTACCGCCATGAACTCGCTGGCGCACGTTTTCAATTTGTTTAAATTTCTCGAATAGCAACGGGATTTCGTCTGGAGCAATGCCAATTCCCGTATCTTCAATTTGAAAAATCACCTGGTGCTGTTCCCGCCACACCCTAAGTATTACTTCGCCCCCCTCGGGAGTAAACTTAATCCCATTACTCAGGATATGGAAGAGGATTTCTTTCAATCTAATTTCATCAGCCAAAAAACTTGTTTTTTCTGGCTCGATCTCAATTTCCGACCTCAGTTTAATATTTTTTGCCTCAGCACTTTCTTGTAATAAATGTAGAGTATGTTTGACTACTTCAGGCAGCGATACCTGCTTGATTTCTAGCAGATGTTTACCCGATTCCACATCAGAAAACTCCAAAATATTGTTAATGAGAGAAAGCAGATGTTTCCCACTTTGCTGAATCAGATGTAGATATTCTTGCTGTTTTTCTGGCGACAGGTGTATCTTTTGTTTGGTAGATGACCATTGCAGCAGGGTACTAGATAAACCAATCACACAGGTTAGAGGAGTCCGTAATTCATGACTCATGCTACCCAAAAAATCATGTTTCGATTTGCTAGCTGCTTCGGCGGCAATTAAGGCATCCTTTAGCTGTTGAGACTGAGTTGCCACCTGTTTTTCCAGCAGTTTCTTTTGCTGCTGTAGCTGTTGATAGGATTGATGGTTAAAAATAGCGAGCGCTAAATATTCTGCCGTCTGACGCAGAAACTGTACATCTTGATGTTGCCACACTCTAGGCTCACATTGATGGGCAATAATTAACCCCCACAATTTACCTCTGACGTTAATCGGCGTGACTATTTTGGCTCTTACCTGTAACTTGGTCATCAAAGACTGAAGACAAGGATCTAGATTAGAACCTGCTGTAAGATCATTAATCACCAAGCCAAATCCTTGACGGTATTTCTTTCTACAGCCTGAGTTTTGCCCCCAGTAACCTTCTTCCTGCAAATACAGGGTAGAGATAATGTCTTCGCTACTTCGAGCTTCATAAGTAATTGTATCTACTGTTTTAATTGGCTTAATGTTCGTTTGATCGGATTTTAGGGTTACACCCAGCTGATAGACTAAAAGCCGATCCGATTTTAAGAAATTGCAGCTACGATTAATTGCAGTTTGGATAATTTCTGGTAAATTAAGGTTTTGAGCGATTTGAATCTTAATCTGTTCAAAGATTTTTTCTTGCTCTACCTGGTAATGAAGTAAGTTTTCCATTTGCGGACTAGAGTACTGATTATGATTGCGCTCTGTTTGTTCTGCACTGTTCGTTAGCAATTTAACTGCTTTCAAGATAAAATCTGCGGAGTTATCTCTATTTTGGGTTAATTTAGCCATGAGATTTAAACGTAACCTCTCAATAACATTAATATTCCACTTTTGTTTGTAGGCAAATTGAATTAATTTATCGATTATTACTGTAGGATCGAAAATTAAGCTAACCTGATATGTTGTGGCAGCTAATTTTTTTTCTTGATGCAAAAAAGCATTAAAACTTGGTGTTATTAACAGAAAGAATCGCTCTGTTTCTGATTGTTCTAAAACATATTTTTTTGTTTCATTTTTTAATAGATTGGTTAATGTATCTTCTTTAAATAATTGAGTTTCTTCTTTAGATGCCATATCTAACCAAAGTTCAGCAAGCTGTTGCCAAACATGACAATCGACATTTCTTTTAAAGACTAATGAAGATGGGGAACTCGACACAATTAAAATCTAATAACCAAGACAGTTTTCTTCTCTATACAGCTTGGCTCATTTTAATGAGTTTTGACTGAACTGTAATTATTTCTCAAGATTAGAAATCCACTCAAATTATGCATAAAATCGCTGCCCTTCCTGGAGGCTGGAATCCTACCACCGAAGGAGTAATTTTTATCGAACAGTCACCTGCACCAATTATTTTTTTGACTTATGCTGATACAGATATTCAAACTCTTGCCGCTGCACAAACTCTTTTAGATGATAATTTTCCTCACCTGAGAGTTGCTAACTTATTGAATTTACAACAGCAGCTGAGTATAGATGTCTATCTAGAAACTGTAGTTTCCCAAGCAAAGATTGTCATCCTGCGTTTACTAGGTGGAAGTACTTATTGGTCTTATGGATTTGAAAGGATTAAAGAGGTTGCCCAACAAAACAATCTAGCTTTATTTATTTTACCTGGAGATAATGCTCCAGATCTAGATTTAATTAGCCATTCTACCGTTTCTCTAACTGTTGTCAATCAATTATGGCGGTATTTCATTGAAGGAGGAACAGAAAACTATCTTAATGCTTTGCAATATATTAGTGATATTTGCTTACAAACAAATTACTATCCTAATGCTCCCAAATCTGTTCCCGAATTAGGTAAATATAAATGGCAAAGTTATCTGAGTAATTCAGTTGCATTTAGTCATCAACTACGTCCAGAAATAAACTTGGAGCTTAATAAAATATCAGCGCAAAACTGTTGCGGAATATTATTTTATCGATCGCATTATTTAGCAGGAAATACTACACCAATAGATCATTTATGTAAATCTTTAGCCACTCGTAATTTAGATCCGCTGCCGATATTTATTGATTCGTTAAGAAATGTAGAATTACAGCAACAACTGTTAGCTTTACTTAAAGAAACAAAAGTTAAATTATTATTAAATACTACTAGTTTTTCCTTAGCAAAAATTGGCGAGTCGGCTCAGTTAGAATTTTGGCAGCAGTTAAATGTTCCTGTGCTTCAGGTGATTTTGAGTAGCAGTACCGAATCACAATGGTCAACTAGTCCTCAAGGATTAATGCCCAGGGATGTAGCGATGAATGTAGCACTACCTGAAGTGGATGGCAGGATTATTACTAGGGCAATTTCTTTTAAATCGGTACAAACGTGGAACGAGCGCCTGGAAACGAATGTAGTTGTCTATCAACCCAAAAGCGATCGCCTGGATTTTGTCGCCGAATCCGCAGCTAATTGGATTAAGCTGGCGAATACCCCAGTACAAGAGCGTAAAGTAGCTTTAATTCTCGCTAATTATCCCAATAAAGACGGGAGAATTGCCAACGGAGTCGGTTTAGATACCCCTGCAAGCTGTATTAAAATCCTGGAAGCCTTACAACAAGAGGGTTATACCGTTATAGATCTACCCATTACGGGAGATGAATTGATTCAACGCCTGACCAAGGGGATTACCAACGATCCAGAAAGCCGTATTAATCGAGCTTGTTATCAAAGTTTATCTCTAGAGGAATATCAACAGTACTGGGAAACATTACCTGAAGCAGTGCAGCAAGGTATCTCCAACCGATGGGGTAACGTAGGGGCGAATGGCCATTCGCCCTTACAAGAATCGCCCTTGCAAATTGATATTCCTGGGATTCAATTGGGTAATGTGTTTATCGGTATCCAACCGTCAAGAGGTTACGATCGCGATCCGAGTTTAAATTATCATGCGCCAGATCTTGAGCCTACTCACGAGTATTTAGCCTATTATCATTGGTTACGTAGTAGTTTTGGGGTACAGGCGATCGTTCATGTGGGAAAACATGGCAATTTAGAATGGCTACCAGGGAAAAGCTTGGCGCTTTCGGCTAACTGCTATCCAGAGGTCGCTTTGCAAACGATTCCTAATATCTATCCTTTTATTGTTAACGATCCAGGTGAAGGTTCCCAGGCAAAAAGGCGATCGCAAGCGGTAATTATCGACCACCTGACCCCACCCCTCACCCGCGCTGAACTTTATGGTGGTTTAGAAAAGTTAGAAGCTTTAATTGATGAATATTATGAAGCTCAAAGCTTAGATCCTACGAGGCTGAAGATCATTAGCGATCGCATTACGCAACTAGTGCAGCAGGAAAAACTAGACGAAGATCTTGGCATTAAGCCTACTGATACTAAGACTCTGGCACAATTTCTGACCGTTGCCGATGGCTATCTCTGTGAACTAAAAGAAGCTCAAATACGGGATGGTTTACATATCTTTGGTCAATGTCCTGATGGGGAACAACTACGGGATTTAATTATTGCGATCGCGCGTTCTCCTAGTTATGGTCGTCTTGGTCTGACTCAGGCTTTAGCCCAGGATTTTGGTTTGGATTTCGATCCGTTAATCAACATCGCCGATCAAACATGGGTAGGGGCAAATATTGGCGTAGGGGCGAACGGCCGTTCGCCCCTACAGAGGATGAATGATTGGCAGATTGATTACCTCAAACAATTCCAACAATGCCGTAATCAGGGAGATGCGATCGCTATTCTCGAAGAAATTGCCATGGAACTAGTTGATCGCTTAATCCAGGGTGAACCCATTACCTATTACCCATTACCTATCACCTCAATTCAACTCCAGTGGATTCAACAAACCCTGTTACCGAATTTAATTAAAAGCGATCGCGAAATTATTAATTTACTTAGAGCTTTAGACGGAAAATATATACCCAGTGGGGCATCGGGCGCGCCTACTAGGGGCAGACCAGAGGTATTACCCACAGGACGCAATTTTTATTCGGTAGATATTCGAGGAATTCCGACGGAAACTGCCTGGGAAGTGGGAAGCAAAGCAGCAGAAGTGTTAATTGAGCGCTATACCCAGGAAAATGGCGAATATCCCCAATCTTTAGCGATCTCGATCTGGGGAACTTCCACGATGCGTACTGGCGGGGATGATATTGCTCAAGTGATGGCGTTGATGGGAGTTAGACCAGTTTGGGATGGAATCTCTCGTCGGGTAGTGGATTTTGAGATATTACCTAGCTCAATTTTGCAGCGCCCCCGTGTGGATGTAACGGTTAGAATATCAGGCTTCTTCCGTGATTCTTTCCCCAATATGATTGACCTATTAAATAAAGTAACTCAAGCAGTTGCCGATTTACCCGAAACGGAAGATATTAATCCTTTGGGCAACCATGTACGCCTAGAGCAACAGCAACTACAAGCAGAGGGAATAGACGAGGCGACAGCAAAAGAAAAGGCTAGCTATCGCATCTTTGGTTCCAAACCAGGGGCTTATGGCGCGGGAATGCAAGGTTTAATTGAAGCGCAAAACTGGCAGAGTGATGAAGATCTGGCGAGGGCTTATCTTAACTGGAGTTCCTATGCTTATGACGGTACTGGAACAGGTCATGCTGCACCTGAATCGTTTAAAAGTCGCCTCAAGCAGCTACAGATCGTCTTACACAACCAAGATAACCGCGAACATGATTTGCTCGACTCTGATGATTACTATCAGTTTCAGGGAGGTATGACTGCTGCGGTGCGTAGTTTAACGGGTAAAAACCCCGAAGTCTATTTTGGTGATAATTCCCAGCCCAGTAATCCCAGAGTACGTAAGCTAACAGAAGAAATCGCTAGAGTATATCGATCGCGTGTAATTAATCCCAAATGGATTAAGGGAGTTATGCGTCATGGTTACAAAGGCGCATTTGAAATTGCAGCTACTGTAGATTATTTATTTGCCTATGATGCCACGGCTAATTGCGTTGCCGATCATATGTATGAAGGAGTAGCCCAAGCCTATATCTTTGATCGCCAAGTACAGGAATTTATGCAAACCAAAAACCCCTGGGCATTACGAGATATGTCCGAAAGACTCCTAGAAGCCCATCAACGAGGACTCTGGCAAAATGTCGATCCACAAATGATTGATGATCTAAAAGCGATCGCCAATCAATCAGAAGCAGTTATTGAAGAAATCTAGTTATTAAAAATGAAACTTACATTACCCTGTCTATAATAAATCCATAATTAACAAGCAAAGATCATGCAAGTTCCTACTAAAACCTATTATTCCCCAGAAGAATATTTAGAACTAGAAACTACTGCTGAATACAGAAGCGAATACCTTGATGGTCAAATAATACCAATGGCAGGCGGCAAACCAAATCATAATCAACTGGCAATTAATTTAACTAGCGCCATAAATTACAATTTACGCAAGAAGCCATATCGAGTTTTTATGAGCGATTTGCGTTTGATCATTCCCGATCGCTCTTTGTATACTTATCCCGATGTAATGGTAGCTGAAACTCCTTTAATATTTGCTGAAAATAGACAGGACACGATTACTAATCCTATTGCGATCGCCGAAATTCTCTCAGATTCTACGGAAAAATACGATCGCGGTGATAAATTTAGGATGTATCGCACTATTCCCAGTTTTAAAGAATATATTTTAATCAGTCAGACAGCGATGCAGGTGGAGAAATTTACCAAGAATAATGCTAATCAATGGGTATTGTCGGAATATGCAGGACAGAATGCCAAGATTGTCTTTAATTCCTTTGAGTTTGAGATTAGTTTAGATGAACTCTACGATCGCGTCGATTTGGATTAGATTAAAATCTCTAAGTCTCCAATTCCCCAATTCCCTAAGTCCCCAATTCCCTAAGTCCCCAAGTCTTCGAGAAGAAATCTAGGCGTTAATTATCTTACCGAAATCAAATACTTCTCCATCTTTACCAATCCCTTGAATTCCTAAATGGTTTGGCTTAACATCGATGGTGGCAAAACTCAATCTTGCTGCTGAATGAGCAGTCCAATCAGACTCTCCTACAGGACGGATTGTTGCCCCAGCACCGCAGGTTAAATATGTTGTTCCTTCAATCGGCTCGGTACGCTCATAGTTGTGGTCATGACCATTGATATACAGTCGAACGCTATATTTGGCAAACATAGGTGATAGCAGCTCAATTAGTTCAGGACTACTGCCATGCATACCAGAGGAATAGAGGGGATGATGTCCAAAAACGATTTTCCAGGTAGCCTTCGATTTGGCTAGTTCTTGGTCAAGCCAACTAAGCTGATTTGACCAGTCAGCATTTTCATTGGTATCAAGAGCAAAAAATTGCACAATACCTTGGGTAAATGTGTAGTAACGACCCTGCATATTAAATGCTGAATAATTGACTTGATCTACACCATTGTTAGTTATTATGTCGTGGTTGCCTAAAACAGCATAGAAAGGAACTTCTTGTTGCCGAAGATAACGATATGGTCTACCGAAGGTTGCCCCAACCCTTTCTATTTCTCCCTTGTCGTAAATATTATCTCCAGCCAGTAATACTAGCTTGAAAGGATGTTTTTGATAATAGTTATTCATCACATCAGCGATCGCTAATTGTCCAAGGTTTCCCGTTCCCACATCTGCTAAAGCGACAAAGCGAAATGAAGAATCAGATACTTGAGGGACATCCTTAGATGTATTTCCCCAAACAGGTAGGTTATGACTGCTTAAAACTAAACCTAATCCTCCCAAACCTGCTAACCGCAATATGTCACGACGTTTCAAAATTTTTATTGCTCCTCCAAAATCACTTTTTTGCTATTTATATTTTTATCATTGCAAGTGCCAGTATAAAGAAAAATCGTCAAGAACTTTGAAAGAGCTAGCAAACTTGTCCAATTTGCTTACGTCTTTGCTTCTTTGCGTCTTTGTGTCTTGGCGCGAGACTTACAATTGAAAGTGACCTATTTTTACTTGACGTCTGATCGTGGGAATATAACTTAGCCAACCCATTAATCCCAAGCGATTTTTATGTTTGTCAAGATAATGCCATTGATCGAGCAGTTTAATTCCCTCCTCCCAGGTTTCTATTTCCTTTAAATTTTTTATACCCCACCTGTAGGAGGCATCTATGTTTAGTTTTCCTGAGTTAAGTCTGCTGTTTTGGGCTAAAAATATGCCTAATGAATCAAATATTATTTCTGATTGAACGAAGTTATGTTTAATAGCGTTAAATAATTGTTTTACTTCCAGTTCTGAAAAATACATCAACAACCCTTCAGCAATAATTAGTATTTTATCTGAGGCTATTTCTTTGACATTTTGGATCCAGTTAAAGTCTAAAGCAGAATAACTTAAATAGTGAAGTCGTTCGGATTTATTAATTAAATTATCCCAAACAAGTTTGACTTCTGGTAAATCAATACAAAACCAATTAATTGAGCCATTATCTACGCGAAAAAATCTAGTACATAAGCCTGTTCCCAGATTGACAATTGTGGCATCAGGATTTTGATTGATAAAATTTTTGACTAGCTCGTCTATAATCTCAGTTCTAATTGCAATAAGAGCTTGGCTAAACTGAGAATTATTTTCGGCAAAATTATAATTAATTCTTTTTACTATTTCAACTGAATGATCATCTTTAATAATTCCGTCTTGCCTTTTGGTTTCTAGACTTCTTAAATAAAGTGTTGTCAAGAGAGTTTCAGATACTCCTTTTAAGCCTGCAACATTTGGATCATAACTCATAGGTATTTCCATTTTTAGGGGATATATCAGCTGAAACAATAACTATCAGAAACTGTGTCATAACTTTAACCAAGTGTTCCCACTTTAAATTTGATAATTATAATTAGTTTATAACTGATTCGATTTTGAAGTGGCACAAGGTTCCCCATGACATTGATTAACTTCTACCAATATATGAGTAAGAAAAGGTATACCCTGAAGCAAATTTTTATAATATTCGGGCGATCGCGGAAAATGGGTAATTAGAGAAATAGTCGCAGACCAACGATTTTCCCCGATATACCAAACGTGCAGATCGGTAATTCGATTATCAGCATCAGCTTCGATCGCCGTCATGATATCTAACTTCGTCTGCTTATCAATCGACCCATCGAGCAAAATAGCACCACTATCTCTAACTAAATCGTAAGCCCATTTAAAGATAACTCCCGCACCGACTAATCCCATAGCTGCATCTAACCAAATCCAGCCTAAATACTTGCCAGCAAATAGAGCAATAATTGCCAAAATAGAAGTTAATGCATCTGTAACCACATGAATATAAGCAGCTTTGAGGTTGCGATCGTGGTCATGATGATGGTCATGATGATGATGGTCATGGTGATGATCGTCTTGCAACAACCAAGCACTGACCAAATTTACCAGTAAACCTAAAATAGCGATGACGATCGCTTGATTAAATTGAATAGTAACAGGTTGAACAAAGCGAGTTATTGATTCAATGGCAATAGTCAAAGCCGTTACCCCTAAAACAACAGCACTGGTATAACCACCAAGAATAGTGACTTTTCCTGTACCAAAGGTATACCTAGGGTTATGAGCATGACGACGAGCATAGCGGTAAGCAAACACGGCAATCCCAAACGCTGCTACATGAGTTGCCATGTGCCAACCGTCAGCAAGCAAAGCCATTGAACCGAAGAAACTTCCCGCGCCAATTTCCAACACCATCGTTACGGCTGTCAGCCACATTACTGTCGTGGTATTTTTTTCAGCGCGATCGTGATTGACTGAAAAATCATGGTCATGCTGCCACTGTTCCAATGTATCCTTGTGCATAAGAACGCTCCTGTTTAATTGCCTTAAATAATTTTAAAAAAAATTAAGGTTATAGAATTAATATATAAACTTCTCGTGCCAAAAAATCGGTTAATAGTAACTTAAATTTTGCTAGGGCGATCGCTGGAGATGTTGATCCATTTCCTTATCCTTTTACTTCACCGCCTCCAAATAAACCGAGCAAGTATTTTTCTGCTGAAGTTTTTGGCTATTGCAATATTTTTTCAATTGTGTTTTCATAAACCATGATTAAGATCTGATTTAAACCGCTTAATCAAATTTTAATCTAGGTTCTATAGACTCATCTCTATTCGCTTATTAGCAAAACTTTTGATTAGTCTGCTAAGAGTTTTGGCTGCTTACAGAAGTATTAACCAATTAAATTATTAACATGTTATCTACACGACCATTTGAGAACTGTAGTAGTTTGTCACGGGAATTGGAATTAAGGAAACTTATTACAAGTAATCGGGTTTCAATTATTTATATTCATGGTACGGCTAGAAGTGGTTCAACAATCGCTGAGATTGTTTTGAGTCAATTAGCTGATTTAACTATCCATCAACCTTTTCGTGGAATATTGCAAAAAGCTGGAGGACGGTTTCGAGCTACAAAGCTAGATTTTGATGCTGATATTTACGATTCAGCTTGTGGTTTGATTGTTAAACAAATTAATCAATACTTGCAAACTAAACAAAAAATCACAGTAATTATTAAAGAATTAGCTGGTTTTTTTCAACCTTGCATTTGGCAAAGATGGTTAGAGATTCCTGACAAGTTTTTATTTACCATTCGAGAACCGCATATTCAATATATGTCTTGGTTATCAGCTATGACTGATAAAGTTTTTCAAGGAGAAGGGAAATTCCAAGAAAACCGAGATTTTGTCATGAGTAAGGCGCAAATTACTGAAACTTCTGTTTTGTCTGCTGAGTGGGAAGGAACAACTATCAGCTGTAATCAGGTCGCTTGGAAGGCATTAGTTAGTAATTTTTATCAAGTCAAAAAAGAAATATCTAAAATATCTAGGATATCTAATAATAGCAAAAAAATAGCTATTTTAGACTTGGTATTGCTCAGATACAAACCAGAAATCGCGCTTGAGAATACTCTGAAAAAATTGGGTCTAGAATCAAAAATAAATTTAACTGGCTTGTCAAAAATAGAGTCAAAGATTTGGGATCTTAGAGACAAAAATCGTCCGATGGTACGTAAGGCAAATAATAGTAACGCCATAAATCCTTTAACTATAGGAGAAGCAGTTAGCTTAAATATTTTCCCAATTAAATCTCAGCAGCATATCAAAGAACTAATTCCTTTATATTTAGAGTTATTATCGGCTCCAGAGCAAGCCTATCTACCAAGTTTAGCAGAACTAGAAACAACAGAATTGATGGTAGTAAATCCTTTTCTTGCTTATGCGATCGCCTTATTCCATTTAAAAAATCAAGTACAAGTTAATAATTGGTTTCAAACCATTGCTAAAAATAAGTCAATCAAGATTGACAATTTTCAAGGTTCATTGGCGATCGCCAACAATTATTGGGAACAAGCTTCAAAAATTTAACTCATGAAGAATATTTTAATCATTGGTGTTGGATCTATTGGTGCTTTGATGGGTGCTGCTTTAGTTAAAGCTGGGTTGAAAATTACCTTTGCGGGCAAACCAAATAGTAGTTACACTCAAACAATCAAAAAACAAGGTTTGCACCTATACTATGCTAACGGAGAAAGTTTGTGGATTTCTGCTCTGCATCCTCAAGTCAGATTTGTCGATACGTCAACGGATCTAAAGCAAAAGTTCGACATAATTATTGTTGCTCTTAAAAGCAATTACTTAACCGAAGTTATCTCTTATATTCATGCACACTCTACTCCAGAAACAATATTAATTCATGCTCAAAATGGGATACCCTACTGGTGGTTTAATTGCGATCGCTATCTAACTTCTCTGAGTAAAAATATATTTAATGACTTAAATTCTCGTCACTTAAATACTGTCGATCCCAATGGCAAATTGTATCAAAACCTAAATCAATTTAGATCTATTGGCTGTGTAGTTAAAGCACCCTGCCAAAGAACTTTAGAAGGAAAAATAATTGTCAGAAAAATACCTCAGTTAATCTTAGGTTCAACTAAAAAAGATGGTAATTATCAACAGCAAGAAATAATTCAATATCTGTGCAATCTATTTTCCCAATCGGGAATCAAAGCTAGCTACACTAATGAAATACGCATTGCGGTATGCAATAAATTGGCTATTAATCTGACTACCAATGTTTTTTCGGCGTTGACAGGTAAAGTTATTGCTGAGTTGACTGCTAATTCTTCGATCAATAGTTTAATTAAGACTGTGATTGCTGAGATGCGTCATATTTTTAGTTGTTATGGCATCCCTTTAGCAGAATTACCAACAGAAGCAAAAATTTATGCTTATATTAAAACTCCAGGTAGCCAGAGTCATCTTCCTTCTCTGGCTCAAGATTTTGCTCAGCATAAACTAGGGGAAGTCAGTTTAATTACGGCTCCAGTCGAAATGGCAGAAATCGCTAACTTGGAAACACCGATTCTTAAAAGTTTGAGTGGGCTATTGCAGTTAGCTCAAATCTATAGTTTGAACTCTAAAGGAAAATCTCACATTCTTACCTTAGATAGCGATTCTAGCAGCTGTAGCTTAACAGAAGAAGTTCTTCGTGAAAGTGTAATTATTAAGAAAAATCAGATGCCTAATCAAATGCCTAATTCATTATTGAATCAGCTACTTCAAGTTAATCCATTAGCTCTTAGTCAATGATATGGTAGCTAACAGATTTGAGCAGCTAAGGTAAATAGAGAGTTGAAAAATTGAAGTAGTGACAAAAATTGTAACGAGTTTAAAAAACAAAAAAAACATAAGTAGTCATCAATCGTCTGTTGTCAATTATTCATTCCAACTTAAGCAGCATTCTCCAGTTAAATATTTAATCTTTATTTTACCTAGTCTGATCTGGTTGACTTGTCGCCGACTAGGATTAACGAAGATTGCACAAAGGATTAATAAATCTTGGTTTTTGCCGTTGCTGGTTGGCAGTATTATTTGGTATCTACCCGCTCCTACGGGAGTAGATCGACAAGCATGGCATTTGTTGGCTATTTTTTTGGCAACTGTCATCAGCTTTATCACTAAACCGATGCCTATCGGCGCTGTATCAATGATTGCTTTAACCCTCTGCGTTCTTAGCAATACTTTAACTCTTGAGCAAGGATTAAGTGGCTTTAGTGATAAAACTGTATGGTTGACTGTTAGTTCTTATCTTGTTGCCAGAGCAATTATTAAAACTGGTTTAGGCACACGCATTGCCTATATATTTATCACTCTATTTGGCAAAAATACTTTGCTAGTAAGTTACGGTCTATTAATGACGGATGTAATCCTATCTACTGCAATGCCTAGCGGAAATTCTCGAGGTGGTGGGGTGATTTTTCCGATTGTAAAATCTTTATCGACATCTTATGATAGCGATCCTCGAGATGGTACTGAACGTAAAATCGGTGCTTTCTTAATGACAACTTCTTTTCAAGGAACTCAAATTACGACTTCGTTGTTTTTAACAGCGATGGTAGCCAACCCATTAATGGCAGAATTAGCAGAAAAAATTGCAGGTGTAGAATTAGATTGGCTAACTTGGGCTTGGGCTGCTTCAGTACCTGGATTCCTTAGCTTGTTAGTTATGCCTTTGATAGTTTTTTGGTTTTATCCTCCAGAACTTAAATCTACTCCAGAAGCTCCGAAACTAGCCCAAGCAAAGCTACGTGCCATGGGCAAACTCAATCAGCAAGAATGGTCAATGGTGGGAATATTTTTAGTGGTGCTGTTACTTTGGGGATGTGGTAAGCAACTTTGGGGCATAGAAAGCGTTACTACGGGTTTGTTGGGAATTGTTTTGCTGTTAGTTGCTGGAGTATTAACTTGGAAAGATATTATCCAGGAACAAAAAACCTGGGATATATTTATTTGGTTTTCTATTTTGTTAATGATGGCGACTTTCTTAAGCGAGTTTGGTTTGTTTGATTGGGCAACCAATGAAGTTGGCAGTGCCATTAAACACTTATGGTGGCAAGCAGCTTTTGCCTGCTTAATCATAGTTTATTTTTACAGCGGCTACTTTTTTGCCAGTAAAGCAGCCCTTGCTAATACGACTTATCCTGCCTTCTTATCTGTGGCGATTTCTTTAGGGGTGTCACCGACCTATTCTGCCTTGGTTTTGGCTTTTTTAGTTAGCCTATCGGGTTGCTTAACTCATTATGGAACTGCGGTTGCGCCAATTTATTTTGGCGCAGGATATGTTGATGCTGGTACTTGGTGCAGACTGGGATTTATTCTCAGCCTGGCTTATTTATTTATTTGGACTGTGATTGGGGGCTGGTGGTGGCAGTTGACGGGTTTGATTTAGTCGAAAGAAGATCGTTTTCGTCCAAAGGGACAAAGTCATAACCTGTTCCCGACTTGTTTCCTGGCTGAATTTTAATCATAGTTCCTTTTAAATTGCGATCGCCTGAAGGTAAAAAGCTAATATCTGTAGTTGCTCCTTGAGCAGTAAATTCGGGATTAGCTAACACTTGCTGCAATTGCTCTCTTTTTTGACTGGAAGCCATCCCCGTCGAGATCGTTTTGGTAGCATCATAAGCCATTGCCGTACGCCAATTAACGGAACCTCCCCATAGTTTTTCGGCATTTTCGGTAAAGCTATTTTTTGCTTGGGGGGGATACCAAGGTACAGTTAACACCATACCATTGACATCATTTTGTCCTTGTTTAAGAGTTGGATAGGTATTCAAAGAATGATTACCCAACAGAGTTAAACGATCGTCATTGGCTGCTGCTATGTCTAGTGCCTTGTCTACCTTGCGTACCGAAGGTGCCAGTAATAAAGCATCTGCACCACTACTAATAGCTTGGGAAGGAATGTCAGTGGGGTTGAAATTGGCAGCAGAAAGATCGCAGTTGACAGAATTGACCTTCGCACCGTAATCGTATACGGCCCAGGTAAAATTCTCTTTAAACGAAACACTAGCCTCTGCATCAGAATCGACACAAATAGCAATATTGGTCTTACCCGCCGTATTTACTGCATAATTAGCTAGGCTATCAGCCAAATCTCTGGTACTAGGAATAGTACGGAAAATATGATTGCCGATTGTCGATAAAGCCTCTGCCGAACTGCTTGGGGTAACCATAACTACCCCCGCTGTTTCGTAGATGGGAGCAGCAGCAATGGAAGCATCACTGCCTACATGTCCGACCACAGCTGAGATTTTTTTATCCTTAACAAAGACATTGGCAATTTCGCGAGCAAGCTCAGGACTATTGTCATCGTTGGCAATCTCCAACATCAATAGTTTACCGTTGATCCCACCATTATTGTTAATTTCCGTTTGATTTTGAGCTACACCCCGCAAAATCTCTTCGGCTACTCCCAAATCTCCGCCGATGGGAACACTTACCCCAATTCGATAAGGATTTTTAGTTTTTGCTGCTATGGTGTTACTCAAATAAATTCGAGTTTCGGGATCATTGCGATCGCTTTTTAAAGCCGAGCTAAAATCTTCTTGAGCAGCAACATAATCTCCTCGATCAAATGCAATAACTCCTTCTTGCTTTGCTGAATTACTATGGGCAGTAACTAATATTTTATCGCCTAAACTAACTCTTTTCTCAATGGCATTTTTGCCTCCTGGCACGGTAGTCGGAGATTCTCGATGGGTAATCCAATAAACTGTAGGCCCAAAAACGCATAAAATAACAGCATATAAAATAAGCAAAAAGTATCGTTGATTAATATTTATTGGTTGATTAAACATCATAAGATAATGGCAAGAAGAACATTAAAAAGCAACTATTTTAAATTTAAAACAATTACATAGACACTTTATTTTTTAAGCTTAAAAATGCTGTCTGATAAGGATAATATGCAACTTGTGTTGACAAATTTAAACCGTAAACTTTATTAACTTCACTACTTTTAGTTAAGAAACTATCTAAAGTTTATTACAGCTAGATTAATTTTTTAAATTTACCCCTAAATGTACTTAAGAAACAACCGCAATTTCCCCTAAAGCAATTTTTATTAAGTTTATTTTGTTTTTGTAATTTTACGTAGATACTATTTCTATTGAAAGATTAATGATCGAGCTTGATTTACCTAATTTTCTCGATTTTAATAAGTTGTTAGTACCTACTTAAAATTACTGAGCTAATTTTAAAATTGTAATAAATTATAAAATAAATCATAAGTTTATTAAGATCGAGAGCATAATGCTCAAAATAAAAGCTCAATATAAGCGTCATAATAGCACAATAGCTTTAAACAGTCGAGAATTTCTTAACTTAAAATTTATATTGATAATAATTCCCAAATAACTGAATTAACTTTAGCTTCAGTTTTCAGCAGTCTAATAATTTCTTGAGAGTCAGATAAACCTAACTCATTACCTTGAGTTGTAAAATTAAATTTAATTTCAACTTCTACTTCCCCTGATTGAGTTTTATTGAGGGCATTTTTGCTTTGTATTCCAATTAAAGTTAAATTGTGTTTTCGGGCAAATTGGCCAATTATCTCAAAAACTTCGGCTTCAGTTGCCGACAAGCAAATTAGGTAACAGCAATATTCATAATTATGCTGATTATTGTGCTTAAGGGCTAAATCAGCTTTATTTATCGTCACTTCTCCATTGATCAGTTTTACGTTATCTGGAGACAAAGATTGAGGATTGTTATTTCGCTGCTGTTTAAAAACTTCTTCTAATGGTTTTGAGAGTAAATTAGCGCCGATTATTGCAACAGTAGATAAATATGCCGGCACTAAAAAACCCGAACCTACCAAAGCGCCTATTGCCGCAGCACACCAGATAGTTGCTGCGGTATTAAGTCCTTTGACAGTTCCTCCATCGCGCAAAATCACGCCACCACCTAAAAAACCAACTCCAGACACTATTTGGGCTGCAATTCTGGTAGGGCTGGCATCACCAGGAGTCATAATCGAGAGCATGGTAAACATTGCCGAACCCAAAGTTACCAGCACATTTGTTTTTAATACAGCTCTTTTTTTAAGCCACTGTCTTTCAATTCCAATACCTACCGCCAAGAAAAATCCTATCAGCAGACGAAATGCAAAGGTCGTCCAAGTTAAAGTCATATTGAGATGCTACGAATGATTTCTAATCTGAGATTATCTATGGACTAAGCTGGTAAGCAATTCAAATCAGAGTCATTGGTTGAAGTTGATCTAGCTGACATAGACCAATCGATCAAAGCATATGTGGTTTAAGAGAAGATTAAAATTGAAAAATAATCAAAAATTAAAATAAAAGCGATCGCCTTTTAGAAAAGCGATCGCTCTAGATCTGATCGAATAAGAGTATTCACTAACAATTAATCACTCAAGGCATTAACTCGACTCATGAGGATTTTGGTTGATGATGCTCCTGCTTGCTTTAATTTACGAGTCATCTGTAAACCTATTACCGAAATAGCTAACCATTGCCCCAAAATAGCCAAGGTTATACCCCCGAAAGAAACATATTTTGTAGCAGCAAGAGGAACAAAGCTCAATAGCCAAACTTGAGGAATTGTTGTGATTGTCAGCTGGGCAATTCCTAAACATACTGGCGGTAAGATGATCATTGATACCACGGTAACTATTGACCAGACGGCTCTTTTACGGGTTTTGATGGTTAGGAGAAATTGAGCAATGACAGCATAAAGTAAAATATTTGTCGCGCTCAGAACCAATCCCCAAAAAACATACTGATGGCTTTGAGGCAGCAGCAGAAAAATTGAAGGGGAAATAAAGGTAATGGCGATCGCTAAATTAATTGCCATGGCAATTGTTGAAGGGCTGTTTTCCCCCAGCACTAGTTCTTTCCAGAGGGAATTACCTTGATTTTGATGACGATACCTCGCCCAATCGTATAAAGTTTGACGGTGAGGACTTAAGGCAAAAATTAATCCCAACCCAAACAAGCTTAAACAAACCTGGAGGAAAATAAAGTTGTTACTGATGAGATAGGTATCGTCAGACAGATCGCCAGTCAGATTAGAAGCCTCGGTTTGAAGTGTAAAACCCAGAGATATCAGGGCAAACCAAGCAGTCAGCCAATAACTATGAACTTTACTGAGGATAGTCTTCTCAGGATTATGAAAGCGACGTTTTAAGACTGCCCAACACCAATATGTCCACAAACTAAAGTTCGCCAAAATCAAGCCGATCCCCACAGCAGTCTTTGTCCATAAAGCTTGTCCATAAAATGATAATTCTGCTAAATTGTCCGTAGACAGGAAATTGATGGTGCCGAAGCGCAAATGACTAGCATCGATTAAATAGGTTAAAACTATGCCTGGATGAAACATTAAAGTCCAGGCTAAAAAATGGTCTAATCTCACGTCTTCGCCAAACAGTATTGCGGTTGAGAACATGAGCAAAAATCCGAGTAAACCACTAGCAAACCAGGGTTTGAAGCCAGATAAGCCAAAATCAAGTAAACTCCACAGCAACCCCAGGCAATAAAAAAAAGCACAGCTAGCCACGACTGTCAGATCGAAAGCCAGAATTAAAGTTAAGGGAATGTGTGACTGTAATCCTGCCACTAGATGTAAAGGTAATAATAGAGCGATCGCCGTATAAACTAAGATTGGTACACCCAAAATTTTGCCGAGTAAAACACTGCCAGCCGATTGAGGGGTGAGACGAATAAAGTTAAGCGTGCCTCTTGATTCTTCCTGAACCGTGTCTGCAATCAGTAAATAAGTACCAACTACCAGTAAAGCGAAAATACTAGTAATACTGAGAATAATAAATAAATCTAGCCACCATAGCTGCCAATTAATGACCCAATTGCCAGCCTCATTTTGAGCATAACAAACTTGATTGCTATACTCCTGATAGACTATAGCCATGCCATAGCGACCACATTGAGTCCATTCTAGTTTCAGATCTGGCAGTTGCCCTAAGAGAAAAACAACTGCCATGAACTGAGCGATTACAGCGATCGCCGCAGCCATTACTACATTTCTGGTTTTGAGCTTGCCTTGAATCTCGCGAAACAACTGTGGATTACTGTCTAAAAGCTTTGACCAGAGAAAACTTGGGGTGCTAAACAGTCTGATGTTTTGTTTCATAATCTTGGTTTATCTAAGAAGTCTGTTGATGTCCTAGTTTGAGAAAGATCGACTCGAGATCTTCTTGGCTTTGATGAAATTCGGTTAGGGGAATATCCGCCAGGACAAGCGATCGCAATAGTTCTGCACAGTCTGATTCTCCTCCCTTAAAATCAATCTTAAGACGATTATCCGCGATCATCTCCCAAGTATTGATTAAAGGATTTTGATTCAGTTTCTGTTGCAATATCTCCATCTTACCCAAAGTAGCTAGAGTAATTTGTTGACGAGATAACCTTTGATATAGTTCGGCTAAAGAAGTACTTTCGACTAAAAAGCCCAACTCCATTATCCCCACTGAAGTACAGAGTTCGGCTAAATCACTCAAAACATGGGACGAAATCAGAATAGTCATTCCCGCTTCCTGTAAAACTTTGATAATCTGCCGAAACTGCTGTCTGGCGATGGGGTCTAAACCAGAAACGGGTTCATCTAAAAGCAACAAGATTGGTTCGTGAATAATCGTTCTAGCCAGACTTAAACGCTGCTTCATACCTCGTGAGAGAGTGGAAATAATACTTTGACGCTTATTTTCCAACTGGACTAATTCCAATACCTCGTAAATACGAAGATCGCGTTTTGGCTGTTTTAATAAATATAGTCGAGCAAAATAATCTAGATAATCCCAAACGGTTAGATCGTCGTAGAGAGGGAAATCGTCGGGAAGGTAACCAATACGCTGCTTTAAGACAGGGTTAGAATCATCCCGCAAGAGGCGATCGCCATGGAGATAAATTTCGCCTTTGGTGGGTTCTTCTGCCGTTGCCAGCATTCTCATTAACGTTGTCTTGCCTGCACCATTAGGCCCAATTAAACCATATACCTCGCCAGCTTTAATTT
This sequence comes from Pleurocapsa minor HA4230-MV1, assembly GCA_019359095.1. NCBI lineage: Bacteria > Bacillati > Cyanobacteriota > Cyanophyceae > Pleurocapsales > Pleurocapsaceae > Pleurocapsa > Pleurocapsa minor. Next base: position 28,810 of record JAHHHZ010000011.1, read on the forward strand.
GTAGATCGATTTCGTTAACTGCAATATAACCTTCAAATCTTTTAGTCAAACCGTAGGTGGCGATCGCTAATTCTTTCATCTGTTAGGGCTTATTAGCTTTGTTCGAGTTTGTTAGCTATTGTCTGTTAAGTATCAATGATTTCAAACTCGATGTTTTGTCTGGTGGCAAAATCATAGGTGAAGTGATCGACTATGTTGGTATCACTCAATTCTAAATTATAAAAGTTTATTGCTTCATGATCAAAATATGGGCCCGCGTGCCAGGTGCCTACCTCTAGCTTAATAAAACAATCTCCTGAAATATGAAACGCCTTTAAAAGATTAAGATCTGGCTCAGCTGCATCTGATGGCGGACATACTGCCATAAACCAATCTTTGCCGTTTAACGAACCTAAACACTGGGTACAGCTATGATGGCGAGTGATTTGAGCAAAAGTTCTTCCTCTGCGCTTTAAATGCATAATATAAAAGCGAGGAATGCCGTTTTGTAGCTTTAAGACTGCGTCATTTTGATCGAAAACCTTGCCATCAGGATCGGGAGTAATCAACTCACCATAGGGTTTAAAGTTAGATTTACTAATAGCGATCGCGGCAAGCTGTTTAATCATAAATAATGATATTTAGGTGTTAGAAAGCAGCAAAAGTAAAATATTTGATAAATTTATCAATTGTAATAAGTTTTATCCTATTATAAATAATGTCATTATTTGTAATAATTAAATTTAACTTAAGTATAGTTAATTAGTTAGCTTGTAAGCAAAAAATTTTTGAGAGACCATATTTAGTAAAACTCAAAATTTTAAACAATATTTTATATCTATGAATGAAAAAGAAATAAAAACAGCATTTAACCAAGACGGTTTTTTTGTCTGTAAAGGTCTTTTTTCTGCTGAAGAAATGCAGATTTTACTCCAAGATATCAAAGATGCTCAAAGAAGATATCAAAATGATGATCTAACTAAAGGCTCAATGACTTTTAAAAGTAGTGTTTTTTTTCAGAGCCAGAAAATTCAGCAATTTATTAGTCAACAAAAAATTATCGACCTTCTAAAAATTATAATTGGCCCAGATATCTGGGTTCGCTGGGATCAAGCTGTGGCCAAAGGGCCAGGTTCAGCTACTTTTCCTTGGCATCAGGACAATAACTATAGTAAATTAAAAGACCCTCACTATCAATTATGGATTGCTTTAACCGAATCAAACGCCAATAACGGCGGGCTGCTTCTTCAGCCAGGTTCACACAAGCAGATTTACTCCTATCAATACCAGGGATATGAAGTTGTTTCTGATGAAGTACCTCAAAACCCTGTCTTAGTGACGGCGGAACCTGGAGATGTAGTAATTTTTTCCTCTTTTACACTCCACAGCACAACTCCTAACATTACTCAGGATCATCGATGGGCGTATGTAGTCGAATATATGTCTATCGAGCATTACGATCCTTATATCAAGCCGCCTTATTTTCTAGTTGCTCAAAATGGCAAATCTCATCCTGAGTTTGTTAATTCCTATCGCGGAAGCAATAATTTGAGATCGCGTTGGAAATATTATCTTGCCGATTTTCAAAACCCTCAGAAAATAATAACTAAACTAATAAATCGCCAGAAATAAATTTTTAAAACTAAAGCTTAAATAATTAAATAATTTAGTTATTTAGGCTAAATATTTTTAAATAAGTATAAATTATTACTTTTTGTAGTTTAAGTTAAATTAATATTATAAAATACAATTTGTATTGTATTTTATTTGTAGAATTTTTGTTAGCTCAAGATATATGATATCTATCACTCCAGGTAAATCTCCAATTCGCTCTCAAGAAAACTTTTTAGTTTTTGGTTCCCCTGCTATTGAAATGTCAGAAATTCAAGAAGTTGTTGCTAGTATGACATCTGGCTGGCTGGGTACAGGCCCAAAAGTAGCAAGATTTGAACAAGATTTTCAAAATTATAAAAAAGCAGATTATGCCGTTGCGGTTAATTCTTGTACAGCAGCCATACATTTGAGTATTTTAGCTGCGGGAATAAAACCTGGAGATGAAATTATTACTACTCCTTTAACATTCTGCGCCACCGTCAATGCTATTCTCCATGCTGGAGGTACGCCTGTATTAGCTGATGTCGATCCACTCACCATGAACATCGACTCTCAACAGGTGGCAGCTAAAATAACTGAGCGAACAAAAGTAATACTTCCTGTCCATTTTGCTGGTCGACCTTGCGACATGGACGCTCTGTGTTCTTTAGTTAGAGATCACAATCTTAAAATGATTGAAGACTGCGCTCATGCTATTGAGACTGAATATAAAGGCCACAAAGTGGGAACGTTTGGTGATTTTGGTTCTTTTAGTTTTTATGTGACTAAAAACATTACCACAGGGGAAGGCGGAATGATTTTAGCTCGCGAAAAATCTGCTGCTGCTCGGATCAAAACATTAGCATTACATGGCATGAGCAAAGATGCCTGGAAGCGATTTGGCGATGATGGCTACAAACACTATTATGTAGAAGAGTGTGGCTACAAATACAATATGATGGATCTTCAAGCCGCGATTGGAATTCATCAGCTAGCTAGAGTAGAAAAATATTGGCACAGACGAGAAGCAATTTGGCAACGATATATTCAAGCTTTCAGTGATTTGCCTCTATGTTTGCCCGCAACTCCAGCAGAAAATACTAAGCATGGTTACCATTTGTTCACTATTCTTGTTGATGAAGCAAAAACAGGAATTAGCCGCGACAACTTTCTCGATGCAATGACCGCAGAAAATATTGGTTTGGGAGTACATTACTTGAGTATTCCTGAACATCCTTATTATCAAACAACCTTTGGTTGGAAACCAGAAGATTATCCAAATGCAATGCGTATAGGAAGGCAAACGGTGAGCTTACCACTGTCACCTAAGTTGACAGATCAAGATGTAGAGGATGTTATCTTGGCGGTAAAACAAATATTAGGGTAAATAAAGCATCTATAAAACTTGTGACAGATCAGGCAATATACAAAGTTAATCTAGATAATTTTATTATTAATTAATATTTAAACTTTTTTAGTAAATGTCATTTGGCTAGAATAAATACTAAAAATTAAAGAAAATAAAAGATTAATTGCCAGTACAGTAATCGCAACGGTTAATATTCCTTGTTGCACAGAAATAAAAATTGCCAGAGCAAAAATAATTGTATAAATTAAGTCAAAATAAAGGGATATGTGAGTTTGATCAATAGAATTTAATAATAAAGAACCTGCATGCTTAAAAGTCATGGGTATAACAGAAAGACAAATTAAAATTAAAATGGGAATGGCTTTAACCCATTTTTCACCAAAGATGATTGGTACATAGAACGGCGATAAAGCTGATTGAAGAATAACAATTGGAATCACAGTTAAGGAAATAGTCTTTAAGCTTTTAAAATAACGTTCCTTCAAGTCTTGGCCATCACCTCTGGCATTACAAAGATGAGGAAATAAAGCTGTCATCAAAGAATTAACAATATTATTGGTAATTCCTGAACCTGCATTAAAAGCAAAATAATATAATCCTAGTTGTTCTACTCCCAGAAATTTACCGACTATTAAATAATCTAAATTAAGGCGTAATTTGGTTAATAATTCAACTCCAATTAAATTTTTACCGTAATTAACTATCATTCGCCAATTTTCTAAACTAAAAGATTTTGGCGGTCGCCACTTATGATTTTTCCAGCTAAAAATAAACCAGACTGGAACTACCATTAGCATTGGTATGACAATAGACCAAATTTTCATGCCTACAAGGGCGAAAATAATGGTAAAAATATTAATGACAATTGACTGACTTGCTGTACACATAGCAATTACTTTTAATCTATTTTCTCGCTCAATTAAGGCACAGTTAGTTAGAAAGAAAGGATAAGCCAAATACATAATTGCTATGACACAAATAGGCAAAATTAGCTGATTGTTATCATAAAATTGAGCTATAGGCCAAGCTGCCAGACTTTGAACCAAAAAAAGAGCAATACATACTATCCAATTAAGCCAGTAAGAAGTATTAGCAATAGTGGCAACTTGCTCTTCTTCTGCTTGTATAACTTTAGCTCCAATACCACCTTTGAAGATAAATACAGTTACTAAATCAAAAATAGTATAAATTACAGCCATCAACCCATAGTCTTGAGGACTAAATACACGAGCTAAAGTAACTGTTGTACCTAATCTAAAAACTCGATTGACTAGTTCTGATGCACCTAACCAGCCAACATTACGTAAAAATCGATTTGATAGCGAATTTTTTAGCTTGTTAATTAGCATTAGTAATTTTTAATTGATAGTAATTTTTTCCAGCAAAATTTAATTAAAGTTCTTTGAGTATTTTTATTAAATAAAGTGAACGGATAAAAACGAATTGCTATCCATAAATTTCGTCCTACTTGATTTATACTTTTGACATCTTTTCTTTGTTTCAAATATAATTCAGCAGAATACAAATATAAATTTTTTAAACTTTTGTTGCGATAAGATTGCAATTCTGTGGGTGCTATTTGATATGCTCTTTCTAGTACGGCACAGTTTTCTTGCATCAAAGCTTCAATATTAGAAGACATACTGTTTAAACGTTGACGATACAAAATTTGGTATTGAGGTACGACCGCAAAAGACCATTTAAAGGCTAATTTGAGATAAAAATCCCAATCTGAGGCTACAGGAAAGTCGGTGGGAAAGCCATGAATTGATTTTATTGCCTCTCGACGAACTAAGATGTTCGAGCCGTTTGATAAGAAGTTGGTTTGCAATAGTTCTCCATAAACATTTCCCTCCCAAACAGGACGAGTGCCTAAAAACAAAATTTTGCCTTGCTCGTCTATAGGGTTAGTCCAACTATAGGCAACTCCTGCTTTAGGATAATCTTTTAAAGCTTTTAGCTGCAATTCTAACTTATTTGGAGTCCAGAGATCGTCGGCATCTAATAGAGATATAAACTCTCCTTGAGCAAGCTCAATTCCTCTATTACGAGCAACTGCGACTCCTGCGTTTTCGTAGCAGAAAATTTTCAGACGAGGTTCTAATTTGACAAGACTTTTAACCAATTCGATCGTACCATCTTGAGAACCGTCATCAATGACAATTATCTCAAAATCAGTAAAAGTTTGCTTTTGTACTGATTCAATTGTTTCTTTAATAGTAAGTTCGGAATTGTATGCAGGGATAATAACAGAAATTATCGGCATAATATATGGAAAAAATCTAAAAAGTAATTGATGTTTTTCGCACAACTCACTCTTAATCAGAACTCATGACTTCATCACACAACGGGGGCGGATTTCGACGAATTTCAGAGGAGGATAGCGTAATTAAATTGAAATTTCGCCAATTAGTCGTAACATACTTCAATTTACCAACGCCTATACCGCCATTTGTAGTCCAGTTATCCCACTTAGCATTCATGCTTAGCCAGTAATCCCCACCCATACCAAGTAAATAACGAGCTTTTGATCTATCGTCTGGTTGTTGAGGATTGCCAGTTATAAGACGTGCTTGCACAGTGGTAAAAATAGCAACTATATCCTTGCGATTGATTGACACTCGATGATTTGGAGGCCAGAAATGGAAGTTATATCCCTGACCTGTTTTGACCGAGACGCTACCATCCTGTTCATAACGGATGTCCGCAGGTTTATTCACATCACCTGCAAAATCTTCTCTATATGCAGCACCCTCAACCTTTTTTGAGCTTTGCAAAAGATGCCATTTGCCATCTCGTTTGCTGAGCATATATGCTTTAATATTTTTAATTTGTACTCGGCTGTTAGTGGCAGGATTCCCTGTGGAATCTTCATACAGCTGTCCCCATGCGGTCATAGCTTTAAAGCCTTGTGTGTTCATTTCAGTATCTACCAGAGGACTAGATGCCCAGTCATAATCTGTTGGAACACCACGTGGCATTCCCTCGTGGGGAGGAGTCATATCGTAAATGAGCGTTGAGATGCAGTTGCTCGCTTGTGCTGGATAATTAGTTTTGTAGCTATAGCAGCATAATAATAATATGACCGAGATTGAGAAAAATACAGGAAACTTTTTTATACGTATAATTTTTTTCATTTTATGGTGAAAACAACTATTTAAACTATAGAGACTAAATAACGTCGCAAAGCGCGAAATCCATAATGCAATTTGTGATAAGCATTAATACCAAACCGATTCATTAACCAAACTGTTAAGTTGAGACGCAAATATTCTTTAGAAAACTTCAGTTGAGGATAATAAGTAACTGCTTGTTGGAGATAATTAGATGCGATCGCATAATTGGGCTGATAACTTTGTAGTGATTGACTGGCTAAATGAAGATAAGCAAAACCATAACTTTTTCCTTTAAGAGGAATTAATTTCGATGAAACAGAAGCAAAGGTTCTTTCTATTACTACTGCTTGTCCTTCAGCCAATGCTTGCAAATTTTTAGAGGCACTCGTATGACACTCTCGATAAGAACAGAGAGTTTCTGGTATGACTCGAACAGAATAGGAAGCTGCAATTCTCAACCACATATCCCAATCTTCGCCATAGGCTTGCAAACTTGCATCGAACATCCCCACTTTTTCAAAACAGGAACGGCGAATCATGGCATTACTAGGAGCAATTACATTTTTCTCCGTAAGTTTTTCCCAAATGTCACCTTGTAAATTGATTTTAAAAGGTTTTCCAAGAGATTTGCCGTTTTGATCGATACGCTCTACCCAAGTATAAACTAGTCCCACTTCAGAATTTTGCTCCAAAACCTCTACTTGCTTAGCAAGCTTAGTAGCATCCCATAGATCATCAGCATCTAGATAGGCAATATATTGTCCTTGGGCATGATTTAAGCCTGTATTTCGCGCTCCTGCCAGACCTCGATTTTCCTGAGAAATCAATTTGACTCTAGGATCTGTTAGTTGTGATGCCCACTCGCACAGGTTATCGGTGCTACCATCATTAACAATAATCACCTCAAAATCTGGATAAGTTTGTGCCAAAATGCTATCGAGACTTTCAGGCAAATACTTCATAGCATTGTATGCAGGAATGATCGCGGAAACTTTAGTCATAATTTATTTTTATTTAGATTGTGTTTGGCTATTTATTAAATGTTGATAAGCAGTCATACTGCGTTGAGCATAGGCTGACCAACTCAAAGCTTCAGAGTCGAAATTTAAAGCAGCTTCTTGTTTTTGCTTGAGAATTTCAAGATTAGTTGCGAGTAGTCGTAAGATAGACGCGATCGCCTGATACTCTTTTGGTGGTACAAGATAACCACTAGGATATTCGGCAATTTGGTCGCCTAAATCAATTGGGTTTGTACTTTGCATTCTCAACAGGTCTTCTGCTCCTGTATTACTAGTACTGATAATCGGCAAACCACAGGCTAAAGCTTGTGCTAGTACCATACCAAAACCATCTTCTAAACTAGACATCACAAAGACGCTACTGTTGCGATAATATTGAGCCAATTCCGTTTCGGAAACATGACCAGGACATTTGACTCGCTCGTCTGCATCTTTTAACAAGTAGGGAGTTTCTGGCATTGCCTTTCCTAGTAATACCAATTCGCTGTTAGGAAGATTTGCCTGAATAAAAGCCCTAACTAGGTAATGAATTCCCTTGCGTACTCCTAGCGAGCCGGCGTAAACTGCCCGAAACACATCATCTTCTTTTGCTCCTGGCGAAAAAGTCTCTAAACTTGTTGCCAAAGGATTGTGAATTAGTTGTGTCTTATTAAAACCCTGCTGCAAAAAAGTTCGTTTGGCAAACAGGCTCGGAACAGCAATGCGGTCTGCTAACTGATATTCTTGTAACTCTTGAGCAACAATTTCAGGATAAACTTCACTTGATACGAATTTTAATCCTAATTGCTTATATTCTTCTTCCAAAATTTGAGATTGTACTGTAATATGAGCCGAACTACGCTCCAAAATTACAGGAATACCATTTTGTTTTGCCCAATTAATGGTCGGTTCAGCCATAGAAGACCAGACATGAATCAAAGTACTTCCCTCTAGATAAAGTACTGCTGCCTGAGCGAACCAACGATAGCTTTGGGGGAGAAATTTCTTCATCACCTTTTCACCGCCAATTTTGGGGATAGCTCGGTTAAGTATTAGTGTTAAAGGCAAACTCACCACCTTGTCATCAGGGACTCCCCATTGACGGGTTTTAAATTTCGGATAGTTGGTGATCACGCGGTGTAACCAACCGGCTTGATACAATTCTCTGGCTAAATCAATCGCGTGCCAGCGACCGCCGACTACAATAGTAACTTTAGGATTTGTCATTGCTAACTTTAAGAGGGCGAAATTTTATCGAGAAACTGAAAATACGTTACGAGTACCTCGACGTAAAGCATAGAAAAAAGATAAGAATCGTTGGTAACCATTAGCACCAAACCAACTCATTAAAGCTATCGCTATACTTAAACGAAAATATTCTTTAGAAAAGAACAACCAAGGATCATGTCTGAGGGCTTGTGAACGGAAGTAACTAGCTTGCTGGTAATCTTTTGTCTGACATTGCAAAGCTTTCCATCCCACGACTAAATTAGCAGTGCCATAGCTTTTGTTTCTTAAGAACAAATCTTCCCAAGCAGCAGTGGCAAAAGCTTTTTCAATGACTAATTGATAGCCTTTAGCCATTGCTTGCCAGTTCCTAGAGCCACTGTTAGGGACTTGTCGATAGTAAACTAGAGATTCTTTGACTACTTTAAACTGATAGTAATTGGCAATTCTGAGCCATATGTCCCAGTCTTCCACAAAAGAACCTAAATTACAGTCAAATACTCCACATTTTTCAAAACACTCTCGGCGAACCATTGGCACACTGCCACATTCAATTAAATTACCTTTAGTCAGTTCTTGCCACACGTCTCCTTCTTGCTGATGATTTACTACTCGACCAGTACTATTTCCTTGCTCATTGATATAAGTAACCCAGGTATAAACCAACCCTACTTCAGGATGACTATCTAAGACTTCTACTTGTTTGGCTAGTTTCGTAGACTCCCACAGATCGTCTGCATCGAGAAAAGCCAGATATTCTCCTTGAGATTCGCTAATTCCAGTGTTTCGCGCTGCTGTAGCCCCCAGATTAGCTTGAGAAATTAATTTGACTTGGCGATCGCTAACTTCCTGAGTTATCCATTCTTCGATCTTGTCAGTACTGCCATCGTTAATCACCACTACCTCAAAATCTGTATATGTTTGTTTGAGAACATTCGCTATCGTCTCTGGCAAATAAGCCATTGCATTATAGGCTGGGATAACAACTGAAACTTTAGGCATTAATAACTCCTTAAATATTAATTTTTAGATTAATTAATTTAATGTGCTAAACCGATTACTAGACAAAGGAAGCCAAGAAAAACTTTCTTGAAAGGCAATTCCTAAAATGACTAAACCTGGCCAATAAAGATGAGCGAGACTTTCAAGATTTTCTCCTGAAGTAAAAATGAGCAAAACCAAAATAATCTTTAAGCCCACTTGGGCTATTTGAGACTTTTGGGCTTTGACAACTAGCTTTACTAAACTCCAAACTAAAGGTATTGCTAAACCCAAACAACCCACTAATCCATGATTGTAAAGTACACTAAACCAAGTGTGATGAGTTCCAATTGCTATATTTGCTGTTATTGTTGGTCCGCCATCGCCAACTGTGCCATGTCCCCAGATCAAAGCTTCATTCTTCCAACGATAGAGGGCGATTTTTGCTAAGGCAGCTCGGACTTCAGAAGAACCAGCTCTACTGCTGGTAAACTTATCTTGAGCAGCTTGCATCACATTAATAATTGTTGGTGCTAAAAAACCGCTGCCAAAAGCAACTAATCCAGTCAGCAACTGAATTAAAGGACGAGATATATTCGCTAACAACCAACTTAAAAACCAAGCTATGGGCAAACAAACAATTGCCAGCCTGGAAGCAGAACCCACTATCATGGCAACGGCGCCGCTCATCCCTAGCAATCTCCATTTGCGGTCTGGTTCTTGAAGCGCCAGAAAAAAATAGATATTGGCAACTAAACCCAAGGCAGGAGGCCACGGAGCAAATAATTGCAAACGAAATTCAGTACCGTTATCCATCATGCTGCCAAAAACATATACTTGATAAAAATTTTCACTCCCGCCAAAAACATGAAGGGGAGAATTGAAAGCTAGATCGGGAATTCTTACAAGACTGGCTATCATGACCATGACTAGACCTTGAACACAAAAAATACAAATAGCTCGATAAATTAGCTGAGGGCGAATTTTAAGACTGCCGACAAGCATAAACAAAGGAAAAAGCAGCCAGGTTCTGAAGCATCGATTAACTGAAGAGTTGATCATTTTGGCTAAACCTAGATCAAAATCGAAATGTCCGACAATTAGAGCTATTTGAATCATCACCATCCCGATAACCCACAACCATACAGTAAAAGGGATCGTTATTTTGTCTTCTGGAAGAGTTGCTGTCGTCTGATTCCACCATTGCCAAAAAAGATATAGAACTAGAAAATATCCAAGCAAAGGCGCGAGTAAGTATTGTCCTCCTAAATAATAGATCAAGTATGTTCCAATTATGTAATACCAAATCAGTTTTTCTGGCAGGTTTTGAGGCGCGATGGTCGCGATAGTTTTCATTTTTTGAGAATCTCTTGAACAATATTGCGGGAATTAGATAAAGATTTATGGTTGTTGTGGTTAGAGTTGTTCTCCCAAAACAAAGGAGCATAAAATCGGCGATCGCGCCACCAAAGCGAGCAAATGCCAGTAGTTAGCAGTAAAGAAGAAAAGAATGAACCTAAAAGTACATATTTGTAATTGGGTGAAGTTAATTCTTTGGGCAAGCTTGGCTGAGATATGAGGGACATGGGAGGGTAAGCAGCGGAGGTCTGCGATTTATTTAGATCTGCTCTGGTGGCAGTAGAAGAAAATACAGCCTCTGAGAGTTGTACGTCCCGACGCAATTTTTCTAGCTCGGAACCATATCGAGTTAGGGTTGCCAGCTTAGTTTCTAAAGAAGTAATTTGTTTGTTTAATTCCGTAGCTTGATTTTCTAATCCCTTCTCCTCGGCTTGCGAAGAAATCAATTCTTGAAATAAGTCAGCTCGCTGAGATTCAGATGAATTGTTGCTATTGGTATTAAGAGTTTTCAGGGTAGCTTGAGTAAAAGGTCTGCCTAAAAGTGACTCACCTCGCTGATAGAGTTCTGCCTCAATGTCATTTTTTTCTGCCTGTTGAGCCACAACCGATGGATAATTGTCTAAATATTTCGCTTTTAGCTTGATTAATTCTGTACTGACCTGGCTATAGTTGTTTAAATACTCTTTAAATTGAGGATCTGAATTTAGAATCAAAGCGTCAGCAGCTTCGCGGGTAGATAAACCTAAATTACTCGATAGTTCATTGGAACGAGCTGTTACCTTTTGCTTTTCGGCGGTTATTTCCGAGCTTTGTAGTCGTAATTGTTCAATGTTATTAACTAAAATATTGGGCTGTTCCCCCGAACTTAGTCGAGTTCTAGTTTGAAAATCGGCTAATTTCTTTCGCGCTGCCTCTAATTTTTGTCTCGTTTGTTTGAGAGTTTTTTCTAAATTTTGACTTTGATTACCGCTTTCATCTTCCCTCAATCGGTTTAAATTTTCCTCAAGAGCGCTTTGCAATGCCAATGCTTTTGCTTGAGCTATTCGTGGTGTATTGCCTTCAATCTGAAGTTGAATCAAAGTTGTGTTTTCAATAATCTGGACTTTGGGATTGCCAAATTTTTTGCTTGGCACCTTGATTTTGCTAGCTGAGGCTTTTAAAACCTCATCAGTTTCCACTAAATATTTATAGTTTTCTCGTGGATCGGCAAAATCGCTATTGAAGGGAGACCCACTTTCAGATGAGGCTTGCCCAACTTCTGGCAGATTGATGCTTGTGGATAAATTGCTACTGGGAAGAGCGATCGCCCACTTACTGGTGTAAGTTGGTTTTTTAAATTGTAAATAGGCTATACTACCACCCCAAATTATTAAATTACACAGTAGCCAAATTTTAAGATAAAAGTTCTTTCCTCTAGGCTTATTTCGGGGCTGATCTTGATAATGGCTAAGATCGGGTTTAACTAAATTTACTAAAGAAGAATATTCTAAATTGTGACCATTCTCTTTTTTTGGCTGAATTTCTAAAGTCTGAGATTGTGGAATTGATTTGACAATTTTGTTGATTAGCCCAGGGGCAAATTGCGAGTAACCAAGATTGACAAAGGATATCGCTTTGATCAATTCTTCTTTTGGAGTATTTTTCAATAAATATCCAGTTGCCCCTGCTTGTAGAGAACGAGAAACATATTTGTCGTCGTTATACATACTTAAAATAATGACCTTGACCTCGATAAACTTTTGGCAAATTATCGAAGTTGTTTGAATCCCATCAAGTCCAGGCATTTCCAGATCGATTAGTACTACATCGGGCTTTAATATTTCTACTTGCTCTATAGCACTATGACCATCACTAGCGGTACCAACAATCTTAAAGTTTTCTACTGGCTCTAGCCAAGCTCGAATAGATTCTCTAACAGTTTTTTGATCATCTACTAGTAAAATTCGAATCATAATTCATAATTATTTTATCTGTATATAATCTCATTTTGAGCGATATTTATTCGAGGCAATTACTAAAAAATCTAAGCAGCAAATTTTATTTTAAGTACAAAAAACCATAGTTTAATTCATAATTTTTTCTCACCTAATAACATACATTTTAAGCATACTTTTGTGAACTACCGTATTAACGTAGCGCACGTGACCAGTGTAAACTAGACATTTAAGGCCTTGTTACTCAATCTTACCAAGATAAACTGCGCTCAACTGCTTTACAGCAAAAATAATTTTGCTAGAGATGAAAAATAGCATTAGTATAAACAGACCATCTGTAACGAGTAATACTATTAATAATAATCGACTTATTTTATAGTACTGTGAACAGATAACTTTTTATCATCCTTAAAAAAACAAAATTAACTTTTAAAAAGTAAAAAATTTATCAAATTTTTTCTTGTAAATTAAATCTAATATGTGCTAATTTGCTAGATATTAACATCTAAGTGTAAATACTTAGTAAAGTCAATTTAATTTCTAGATATATTTTGAAGCATCAAATCTGAGGCTGCTTGCAAAGTCTTAACCAAAATGTTTCGAGATGTTTATAGATTACACATAAGCTTGGATCCCCAGCTGAATATGAAGAACAATCCCACACTCACAATTTTTTATCAATTCGATCCTTGGAGTAGTAGTATTGGCGGTATTCAGACTTTTATTTGCTCCTTTTTGAAATATGCTCCAGCAGAGTTTGAAGTGAGGCTAGTTGGTACTGGAGGCAAGAACTCAGATATTGGGCAATGGTCTGAAAAGGATTTTGCAGGTAGATCTATAAAATTTATGCCTGTAGTTCGTGTCGAGAACGATGATGTCCGACATCTGGTTCCTACAACCCTAAAATACACATATGCGTTATCAAAGCATGACTTTAGCTCTGATTTTATGCATTTTAATCGGATAGAGACGGCATTGGCTAGTCGCAAATGGCGGGGAGAAAAAATTCTTTTTGTCCACAACGATATTCAGAAGCAGATGAATTCTACTGATGGTAACAATGCTATCCTCTGGCAAAAGTTTCCCGCCCTGTATTTCGCTTTGGAAAGCTATTTGATGAGACGGTTTGACCATATTTATTCTTGTCATACAGATACAGCAGAGTTTTATCAGCAAAAATATCCAGACTTAGCTCAATCGATTAGCTATCTGGAAAATACAGTAGATGAAGAAGTCTTTTATCCTCTGGATTCTGAAGTTGACAAGCAAGTTCAAAGTCGCAACTTGGCTAGGGAAATGGGACTAGTAGACAATACCCGCTTCCTACTTTTTGCAGGTCGTTTACATCCTCAGAAAGATCCGCTGCTACTAATCGAAGCGTTTGCTAGTTTAAATGAGCCTGACACTCATCTCTTGATAGCAGGTGCAGGAGAGTTGGAAACAGAGATTCGCTTTAGGATAGCTGATGCTGGTTTAGGCAAAAAAATAACTTTGCTTGGCGCAGTGCCTCAAGCAAAACTTGCTAGTCTGCACAGAGTTAGTAGTGTTTTTGTTCTTTCCAGTGTTTATGAAGGTTTACCTTTAACGGTACTAGAAGCACTTTCTAGTGGAACGCCAGTGGTGACAACAAATTCAGGAGAGACACCGAATTTTTTGACTGCTGATAGTGGCATTGTTTGTGATGAAAGAACGCCAAAAGCGATCGCCGATGCTTTAAGACAAGTGCTGCAAAACCCAGAACAGTATTTATCCGCAGCTTGTGTACGGACAGCTAAACCATATAGTGCCAAGACAGTTGTGGGAAAAGTCTACCAAGATATGCTCAAGCGTTGGGAGTTAAACAACTCGGTTGGGATGGACGCTAATCAACATCTTTCTTTAGTCAGTTCATAGCTGAGTAATTTTCAAAAAGTCAACATACAACTTACTGATTTAAATACATGAAAATCGCCGTCATCGGGGTCAAAGGACTTCCTGCTAAACAAGGTGGGATAGAACATTATTGTCAGGCACTATACCCTAAAATAGTTGAACGTGGACATACTGTTGATTTATATGCTCGTGCTAGCTACATTAAGCAGTCTTGGCTTTCTACTTATCAGCATCAAGGAGTTAGAGTAATTTGTTTACCTTCTCTACCGATCAGAGGATTAGATGCTTTTACTAGTTCTGGTCTAGCAGCTTTAGTATGTGCATTTCGCGGTTATGATGTCGTTCATTTTCATGCTTTGGGCCCATCTTTATTTAGTTTTATCCCGCGACTTTTATCTTCAGCAAAGATAGTTGCTACCTGTCAGGGATTAGATTGGCAAAGAGGAAAGTGGGGAAAATCTTCTAGTAGTGTCATTCGCTTGGGTGAGAAAATGGCAGCTAAATATGCTCACAATATCATAGTAGTTTCCAGAGCATTACAAGATTATTTTAAACAAACCTACGATCTAGATTCTGTTTACATACCAAATGCTCCAGGCATATATGCAAAGTCCAATCCAGATTTTGAGTTTGTTAAATCACGTGATTTAAAGCCCAGCAAATACTTTTTATTTTTGGGTCGACTAGTACCAGAAAAAAGACCTGATTTACTTTTACAAGCCTTTAGGCAATTAAATCAATCAGACTGGAAACTTGTTTTAGCAGGTGGAGACAGTGATACAACAGAGTACATTTCAGAACTAGTTGATTTAGCTAAGGATAACCCAAATATAATTTTTGCAGGAGAACTAAGGGGTAGTCGTTTAGCAGAAATGGTTCGGGGTGCAGGAGTCTTTGTACTACCATCTGATTTAGAAGGATTACCTTTAGCAATGTTAGAGGCAATGAGAGAGAGAGTTCCCGTAGTAGCCAGTGACATTCCCCCACACAAACAATTAATCGGCAGCGATCGCGGAACTTTATTTAAAGCTGGAAGTCTTATTTCCTGTGTTACTGCTCTCAAAAAAGCGATAAATCAGCCAAAACAGTTGGCCTCAATGGCACAAAAAGCGCAAAAATATATCCAGCACAATTATACCTGGGAAAAAATTACTGCTGATAATCTTTCGGTATATTCTCAAGAATTTGAGATTGGGCAAGTGGAAAACTCAACTAATGATTCCCCTGCAGAATACTCCGAAACAAAAGTTGCTCAATCTTTAAAAAGTTAAACACTATCTCTAAAAATCAGAGAAGTACTGTTAATTAAGGTATTCCGACAGATTATTGAGCCGACAATACTTAGGAAAAATGTTTAATCATCTCAAAAAAGGTCGATTTGATTTGAGTATCAAAAAGGTTATTCAATTTATGATTCCTCAAGATGACGTTCGATCTGCTAAAGTCATGACTTTTTTACTCAAGCGTACTTTTGATATTTTCTGGTCTGGTCTAATTTTGTTGATTGTCGCCATACCGATGATTATTGTGATGATACTAATCAAAATAGATTCACCTGGATCGGCTTTTTTTAGTCAGACTAGAATTGGCTTAAGAGGCAAGCCGTTTAAATTACTAAAATTACGCACTATGGTAGCAAATGCTGCCAAGATTCAACTATCGTTAGAAAACGATAATGAAATAGAAGGGGGAGTGTTATTCAAAATTAAGCAAGATCCACGCATAACCAGAATTGGTAAATTTCTCCGACGCTATAGTATTGATGAAATACCTCAATTAATCAACGTTCTTAAAGGTGAAATGAGTTTAGTAGGGCCACGACCTTTAACCCTGAGAGATTCGGCTAAATTACCAGAAAAGCAATTTGTCCGTACAGAAGTTTTACCTGGCATCACTGGTTTTTGGCAAGTTTCTGGTCGCTCGGAAACTAGTTCAGAACATTTAGGTGAGTGTGATTGCTTTTATGTAAAAAAATGGTCTTTGTCTCTTGATTTTTTAATTTTACTTAAAACTGTCGCGGTAGTTATTAGTGGTGAAGGTGCATATTAAATTAATTATTCGATATTAGCGATAGACAATTAGGGTGATCGGCTAGGAGGTAGGAGTAGTGGGTAGTAGGTAGTGTAGTTAGTAAAAAAACGTCTTTACATTGTCTAGTATTGCTGTCTATTAGTTACGGATCATGACTTTAAATAAATAGCAGATTAACTCTCTTAAGATCAGGCTATCTTAAAATAGCAATTGTACTTATCGCTGATTTAAGTTGAAATTAAAGTCAGTAGATGGGTCGCCCCATCTACTGCTCTACAAAACGGTACGTGAACCTTTCAATTCATACCGCTCCTCAATAAAACAGCTGTTGTCATCAGTACGTCTCAGGCTTACGTGATTAACATTCCTTCACCCCAATACCATCCTTCAATGAGGATAGATGTTTTGAAGGTTGTCTTTCGTTTGAGCCGTCTATTTTTGACTTTTTATCATGGCAATGTCGATGTAGCAATTGAAGATTGTTGTAATAATCCGTTCCACCCTTCGATTTTGGGATTATATGGTCTTTTTCAATTACATCTTCGTTTAGGAATGTTAAACCGCACCAATTACATTTTCCTTTTTGGATTTTAAGTAATTTGGCTTTGCTTAGTGGCATGAGTGGGTTTCTTCCCATGCGAGAACTCCAATAAACTAGATTTCCGTCAAATGGGCTAGCTTCACCCTTGACAATTATGTGACGGGTAATCTTCGTATCCTTGTGAAAACGAAGCCTATCGTTAATTATTCCGTCTTTTGTCGTGGCGAATATCCAGTCTTTATTACTAAATATGTTCTCTTTATTGTTGTAAATAGACTCGCTTTGGAAATATTTGCTTTTAAGCCATTTCTTTCCTTTGTTTCTATGTCTCTTTACAGCCCATTTCCAGAGTTTAAATATAGTCAATGCGTCTAATTTCTCAAACGTTATACTACTCACGACTTTTGAATAATAGTTGCACCACCCCCTAATTATGGGGTTGAGTATTCCTATTAGTCTTTCTTGCTTAAGTGATTTACCAGAATTGATAATATCTGCAAGTTTTTCGTAATGTGTTTTTATACTCTTTTTGCTGGGTTTAATAAGAGTTTTAAATCCTAGCAATTTACCATTTGGATTTTTTCCACTTAGATACTTACCGACTTTGTACTGTCGAACGTTAAATCCGAGAAAATCAAAACCAGCTTTTTCTTTACCTACATTATGTAGGGTGTGAGTTAACCTAGTTTTGCTAGGCTTTAGTTCTAGTCCTATGTCTTTTAACCATTCAGAGATAATTTCTCTGCAACTTTGAACAACAGAATGGTCTTCGTGAAGGATTACGAAGTCATCCGCATAGCGAATTAGGGATAAAGAAGATCTTTTGTCCCTTTTACCTACTTGTTTTCCCCGATAATCTTTTATATCTAGAGTTTCGGCATATTTCTTTATGCGCTCTTCCATTCCATGTAAGGCAATATTAGCTAAAAGTGGGCTAATAACTCCACCTTGCGGTGTACCTTCAGTTGTTTCAGAAAATTTGAAGTCCTGCCATATTCCAGCTTTTAGCCAAGCTCGTATTTGTCTACGTAAGGAAGGGTAGGTATTTAGTTTTTGTAACAATTTCTGATGGTCGATTTTATCAAAGCATTGGCTAATATCCGCATCTAAAACAAATTTTGATTTTTGCTTGATTGCGAGAAAAATTGCTCTGATAGCATCTTGACATGACCGTCCAGGTCTGAAACCATATGAGTTTGGTTCAAACTTTGCCTCCCATTCTGGTTCTAATGCCATTTTTGTGAGGCATTGCACTGCTCGGTCGTACATTATAGGTATTCCCAAAGGTCTTTTCTCGTCCTTCCCTGGTTTGGGTATGAGTACCCTCCTTACAGGAGACGCTTTGGTTCTCAAGGTGATTTTATCAACCAGTTTAAATCGGTCTTTTGGGGATAGGTTTTTAACCCCGTCCACACCTGCCGTTTTGGAACCTTGGTTATCTTGTGTTACCTTTCGTACCGAGATGAGTTTTGCACATCTGGATTTTAGTAGTAGTTTTTGGAGTCGTCTAACATTCTTGACATCACCACGTTTTGACGCTTGATAGATACGCTTTTGAAGCTTGTACAGTACCTTCTCGAATTTCTTCCAGGGGAGGTCTGCCCATTCATACTCTTGCTGAATATATTCAACGTTGTCCATGACTTTTGTACTTTTACTTGAGTCTCTATCTTCTGTTTTACCGTGAGTCTGTCTGCATATACCCTATATTACATAGGGTCATTGGCTTCTGACTCTATCTTTATCAATCATTCCCTAGTCCATGGACTAGATGTTACATCTTGGTTGATTACTCAAGCTTTCGACCTTTTACTTGAGAAGAATGATTGATTTATTTCGTTCCACATACCATTGGTTTGCTCTTTTAGGTGGGAATCTATTTGCCCGTTATAGGTAACGCAAAGCTCTCATCATAAACAGGAGCTTACCTGTTAAAAAACGCATATAGCGGTTCTTTATGCCTTTTTAGGACTCCCAGCGCATTAAGCCTTTTCGCTGGTTTCCCATTAGGACAATTCAGTCGATTCCTTAGACCTTGTTCACCTTGAGAGCTTGCAGACGTTAAACCACATTAGGCTAGTAGTTTAAATCCGTCGTCCCCCTGCTTTACAGATTGATGACCAGTCGCTACCGTAAGGGTTTTGCTTTCATTTTGCGTCTAAATGGTTGGGCTTGTATAATTTAAGTAAAAGAATAAGATATTCTTATTACCCCTACTGTCTTTGCTGGATTAGCTCGGCAGGGTTAACTCACCAACATGGTTATGTAGTTGTCACTTCTAAGAGGATTAAAGTGCTACCTCAACCCAATATGGGTTACTCTTAGAATTGCTCTCAATCCTCCATATTGATATTCACCAATATAGTTTCTGAGAAACGAATCGCACTTATGTTTGGAAAGTCGCCCCGTGAACCTCAAAAGCCTACTATGTCTGATTTAAAAGACATTAAACTGTCACCGCCTACTACAGTTAATTTAACTTCTCCTCAAGATACTTTGTTGCAGACGGAAGAAATTACCGAAGACAAAGAACTTGTTTCCACAGTAGAAAAAATTAGTCGGATTGTCTCACCTTACTTTATTGCGATCGTTGGTTTGGCTCTTTATGAAAATAATTTTCTGATTGGTACAATCTTAATCGTCGTTGGGATACTTTCCTTGCTTAAAGTTTCTACTAATGATGTGGGAAACTTTTTAGAATGGCTGAAAAATTTTTTAGGTTTGAAATAATTGGTTATGAGGTGACCATGATCTCAAGCCAATGTTGTTTTGTTAAGAACTGTCATTTGAAACTTGGGGAATCAGGGAAATAGGACAATAATTATCTTCCTATTTCCTACCTCCTACCTCCTACCTCCTACCTCGTACCTCGTACCTGCTACTTCCTATTTCTTACTTCCCAGTCTTTCCTCGAAAACAAACTAAAGCCGCGATCGCTTCTGCCAAAATACTAATTAGACGATAAAGTGCCACGGCAGCGATTTCGCTGGGAAATTGAGTATCATCTAGCAGTCCAAAGGCAGTAACTTCAAATATTCCTAGTCCTCCTGGTGCGCCTGGAACGATTAAACCCAGCAGCCAGGCAAAGCTAAAAGAGGTGAATAATTGAGGAATCTGCTGCCAGGTGACAGTTTGCAATGCCACAAAAGTCAGAATAAAGCCGATGGCGCGCAAAATCACAAATCCCATTTCTCCCAAAAAAGGTGCTAGGGGATATTTAGTTAATTTAATTGCCTCAGCTGCGGTAGCATCAGCTTGATTTTTGCGGTGACTTAAACGATGTAAGAGAAAATTGAGAATCCGAGGCTGGATGCCAATCAAGATTGCCACTAAACCAGCTAGCTGTAGCCAGTAACCCTCAAAGCTAATTGTCTCAACCAAAGTACTGCTAACTAAGCCAATCAGTAACGCTGCTGCTGCCATTAATAATGGCTCTAACAACACACTAAGAGTTGCTGCACCTCTAGAGCCACCTTTTTTGCCTACGGCGCTAATTCTGCCGTAAAAGTGCCAAATGTTGCCAGGAGAGTATTTAGCGATATTGGTGACCAGATAAATTCTGATCCCTTCTTTTACTCCTAATGGTTGCTTAAAGATGGCTAGAATCCAAGTCCAGACCCAACCAGACCAAACATGAGCAATGATCGTTGTGAGAGTGGCGATCGCCAAAATTAACCAATCATGGGCATCAATCCGAATTGCGGCGACTTCAACCAGGCGATCTTTTACGGTTGCAACCAGAAAGAATAAAACTCCTCCCAAAATAAACCACCGTAGATAAGGCTTAATCTGAGCAAGTGTTTCTTTCATTCACTGTTAACTAAATACCCAACTTAGACTCAATTCTGGCCAAAGAACTAGTTGCTGCTTCCCAATCTGGCTTTAACTCTACTGCTTTTTGATAGTATTCTCTGGCAACTTCATACTGCATGAGATATTCAGCAACAGAACCCTTGCCATACCAGGCTTCGTAGTAGTCGGGGTTAATTTCTATTGCTTGATTATAAGAATTTGCTGCTTGATCGTATAATCCACTCGCTTTTTGCGTATTACCCAACCCAATTAAAGCAGGTAAGTATTCGGGTTTAATTGCCAAAGCTTCATTGTAAGCCTCGATCGCCTGTTGATATCTTTTTTGTTGATAGTATACTTTCCCCAAGTTATTCCAAGGTACAAAACTGCGATTAGGATCGAGCTCGATCGCCTTGTTAAAATCGGCGATGGCACGATCGTACTCCTTCATTCCAGTGTAAGCCTCACCGCGATTATTCCACAGCCAGATATTTTCTGGAGCAATTTTAATTGATTGGTCGTAAGCAGCGATCGCTTCATCATATTTTTTCAGGCTATAGAGGGTTAACGCTTTACAGTTCCAAAGCTGAGGACTTTGATAGCGTTTTAAAGCGGTGCTACAGGTTTGCAAAGCTCCTTGATAGTCATTTAGTTGTCTTTGAGCCTTCGCTTTCTTCAGCCATACCTGCTCAAAGTTTCTCACCTGTCCTCTGGTATTGGCTAATTTTTTTAGTCCATTTTCATAGTAATTAATGGCTTCTTGGTACTGGTTCGACTCTAATTTAAGATCTGCCTTGTAAAATTCGAGAATTGCCACCCGCTGCGCCCATTGAGCCGCGCCAATCATAAGACCAAAGATGAGAACTGGCGCAATTAAAAGATATTTGTAGAAACCTTTAAACTTAGACTTGTGCTTGATTTTTTGGAGATCTTTGGCAACTCGATTGACAGATTGATATCGCTGACTTTGATCGAGACAAATCATTTTATCGAGAATTTTGGCAAAGTTAGGACTAATTCTAGCTTTACGATGCCATAAAACTTCACCAGTACGGGGGTTTTTCTCTAATTTTTGCGGTGCAGTTCCAGTTAAAACATAAATTGCCGTCATGCCCAAGGCATAGATATCACTAGCACTGGTTGCTCTATCGACAATTTGTTCTGGGGGAATATATCCCGCCTTAGTATTAGGAATTAAATTAACTGCTTTGTTAACCAGACTAAAATCAACTAAAGTTATTTTACCGTTATCGCTGCGCTTAATCAGGCTAGAAGGTTGGATATTCCCGTGAATAATCTGCCGTCGATGAAATGGATTTAGAGCGGTGGCAGTACTAATTAGAATCTCAATTACTTCGGCTTCTGAGAGGATCAACTGATCTTCTACAGTTTGTGCTAGATTCTTGCCCTCGATATATTCTTGAACGATAAAAATTTGTGATTCATCGACAAAATATTCAATTATCGCTGGAGTTCTTTGTTCTTTATCTACTGCCGAAAGATTATCGAACCCAGTCATAATTTCTTGGGTAATAGTTGACAAGGAGGCAACTTGTTGAGAATTTTGTGCTTTTAAGATTTCCAGATAGTAGCGATCGCTATTTTGAGCCAAACTTTTCGCCACATAGGAATTTACGTATTGACTACCTCCTAAGTATTTAACCATTTGGTATTTGCCACCAATGGTTTTACCGATCATTTGCAACGGTTCTAGATCTTGTAGTATTTCGCTGGCGTTGTGATAACGTTGGGAAGCACTCTCTGCCGTCATCCGATTGATAATTTTGAGAAAAGCCTCACTGATGGCGATCTTTTGATTCCAAGAGACTGTCCCATCGGGTTCAGCCATTTCCCATTCAGTAGGAGACTTAGCCGTCATACCAAAAATGACAGTTTTGCCTAAAGCATAAATATCGCTGCTGTAGATTGGTTTACCATTATTTTGTTCGGGAGGCATGTATCCAGGAGTGCCAATAATTTGAGTTTGCACTTGCTGTTTACTAGAATCGAAAGCCATCGTGCCGATTTCTTTAACTGCCCCAAAGTCGATGAGGATCATCCTGCCATCTGACTGGCGTCGAATCAAATTTGATGGCTTAATATCACGGTGAATAATACCCTGTTGATGAACCGATTTAAGAATGCCTAAAATATCTACTAAAAAATCAATTGCTTGAGTTTCATTGAGCATTTGGCGATGAACTTCTTGCTCAAACTCTTCTCCTTCAATAAACTCCAAAACTAGATAAAATTGCTGGTTTTCTTCAAAATGACCGATAAATTCAGGAATTTGCGGATGTTTACCTAGCCATTGCAGCACCATTGCTTCTGTTGCCAAGCGTTCTTTCGCACTAGCCCAAACTGAAGGACTATTAAATTTTGGCTGTAATTGTTTAACGGCACATTTTGCCTGTCCAGACTGCCGATCTGATGCTAAATAAGTTGTCGCAAACCCACCGCTACCAAGTTCTCGAATAATATCAAATCTTTGATTTAATAAATCTCCTGTCTTGAGTGCCTTGTAGCCATACTCAGTAGAATATTCAGCAGAAGAGTTTTGGGACTGGGAAATAGGAATAGTAAAGTCTGAGTCTGACATGACATATCTGGACGCAAGATTTCTAAATTTTAGCGAACATTGGTTAAAAGATTAAACGAATTTCAATTACTGCTAACGGTAGCATAAATAAAGAAAATCTCTTGATTAGTCTAAGAGTTTTGTAGTTTTTAAAGACAAATATTTATATATAACTACGAGCAAGCTTCAGACTAAAATTGTATCTCAGAAGATTCTAATTCACGCTAAAATCTTATTTTGAACCAAAATAAAAATTAACTTTAACTTTAATCAGAGCTAAATTCTGCTTTAACACTTTATTTTATGAGCTTTCTTCGACAATACGTAGCCCCCTTGATGGTGCTTTTAATTTTCTTAATAGCTTTATTTGCTGTAAGTATCCGCATTTTTCTGCCTTCAGATATGGCTGCTCCTGCGCCAATTTCTCAGCTGGATTTGCAGCTGAACACTGCTCAAAACGCTGTAGATAACTTCTGGACTTAGCACTATCAATCAGACTATTCAGACTGCAAACTGATTAACCTACGTCAGTGCAAATAAAAGATAGCATCAAATCATCGAACAGCAATGTGTCAAGTAAATTTGGTTGAAGATGTCTTAAAAATTGTAAGTTATCTTTTACAAAAATTAATTTAATTACTCTGACTAATTTTTATTGCTGTAATGAGCCAAAAAAAAGAAAATATAATTTTACTGTTGTCGCTTTTGATTACAACTGGCGTAATCTCTGCGGGTTTGTGGTGGTTATTTAGCCAAAGACAGACTCCAAATATTGCCGACGGCAATCCAGCAAAAATTGCTGAGACTAATGCTGTTGCTAATGAACCCAGCACGGGAGGTAAAATTCTGTTTCAGCGAGAGCTTAATCCAGAAAAACAAGCTGCGGCTAAAGCGATCGCCGAAGAGAATTATCCAGAAGCTGAATCTTTATTCCAGCAGTCGTTAAATAAGCAGCAAAACGATCCTGAAGCTTTAATTTATCTAAACAATGCTCGGATTGGCAATAGTCAAGCCTATAGTATTGCTGTCCCCGTACCTATCGGCACTGAAGAGACATCCGCTAAGGAAATTCTGCGGGGTGTGGCTCAAGCACAATCAGAAATCAATCAGCAAGGAGGGATTAATAATATTCCCCTCAAGGTGTTAATTGTCAATGATAATAACGATCCTCAAACTGCCGAGCAAGTAGCCCAGGAATTAGTTAAGAACAAGGATATCTTAGGAGTAGTGGGGCATTTTTCCAGTGGGGTGACTTTAGCTACGGCACCAATCTATGAGCAAAATAAATTAGTAGCAATTTCCCCCAGTAGCACCTCGATCGCTATCTCTGATGCAGGGGAGTATATTTTTCGTACCGTACCGAGCGATCGCTTTACCAGTAGTGCTTTAGCTAAATATTTTTTAGATCGGCTGAAGCTGCGTGAGGCGGTCATTATTTATAATTCTCAAAGTGCCTACAGCAGATCTCTCCAGGAAACTTTTACGACGGATATTGTTAGTAATGGGGGAGAAGTGGTGATGGAGGTAGATCTTTCAGAGAACAATTTTAATCCAGCCCAAACTCTCAAAACAGCCCAAGATCGCAAGGCAGATGCACTAGTTTTGCTTAATGATTCGACAATTGTAGACAAAGCTTACTTGTTGATGCAGTTAAATAACCGCAACTTGCCACTACTGGGAGGAGACAGCCTTTATAAACCCCAAACTTTAGAGATTGTGGGGGAGAAAGCTCAAGGCTTAGTTCTAGGCGTACCTTGGCACGCTTTAGGTAGCGCTAATCCTCAATTTTCTGCTGCTGCGCGGAGTCTTTGGGGAGGAGATGTCAACTGGCGTACTGCCATGGCTTATGATGCCACCCAAGCTTTAATAGAGGCTTTAGCTAAAAATCCCAGCCGTTCGGGCATCCAAGCAACTCTTTCAGAGTCAGGCTTTAATGCATCAGGAGCATCAGGAAGCATCAAATTTCTCAAATCAGGCGATCGCAATGCGGGGGTACAGTTAGTGGAAGTACAACCAGGCGCTCGCTCTTCTTATGGTTATGATTTTGTACCTTTGAAGCCATAGTTGCAATTGATCAAAGTAATGGGTAATGGGTAATGGGTAATGGGTTCTATCCAACTAAAATTCGCTTTAAACTCAGGACTTTTTTATATTCATACATCAAAAGTTAGTTTCCGATCAGTTAGTTAAGATTGGGGTATTGATTGTCTGATTAAGTAATGATTAATACCATATCTTCCAAGAACGGTGATTCGGCGGGTACTTGGTCGAAAACAATGCCCACTGCTGCCTATATTCATATTCCTTTTTGTCGTCGTCGTTGTTATTACTGCGATTTTCCCATTTCGGTAGTGGGAGACAAAGGAAGATCTGCTAGTGCGATGATTGAAGATTATCTTGCTGCATTAATTAAAGATATTCAGTTAACTTTTACCGCTCGACAACCCGTAAAAACAGTCTTTTTTGGTGGTGGGACACCCTCTTTACTCTCTCCAGCGCAGCTTGAGCAAATAATTTTGGCGATCGCTTTACGCTTTGGGATTGATAGTGATGCTGAAATCTCGATGGAAATCGATCCAGGTACATTCGATCGCGATCGCTTACTCGGATATTTGGCTGCTGGAGTAAATCGTTTTAGTTTAGGAGTCCAAACCTTTGATGAGGAGTTATTAAAACTCTGTGGAAGATCTCACACCTTAGCTGACGTGATGCAGGCGGTAGAGATAATTCAACAATTGGGTATCAAGAATTTTAGTTTAGATCTGATTTCAGGTTTACCTCAACAAACTCTAAAACATTGTCAGACATCTTTAGAACAGGCGATCGCGATCGCGCCACAGCATTTATCTTGCTACGATTTAGTCCTAGAATCAGTTACCGCCTTTGGCAAACAGTATCAACCAGGAGAAACTCCCTTACCGAATGATGATGATACTGCCGAGATGTATCGATTAACCCAGCAAACCCTTACTGCTGCGGGATATGAACATTATGAAATCTCTAATTATGCTCAGTCTAATTATCAATGTCGCCATAACCGAGTTTATTGGGAGAATAAACCCTATTACGGTTTTGGTATGGGTGCAGCTAGCTATGTTGCAGGGCAAAGATTCAGTCGTCCACGCACCCGTAGAGAATATTATGCTTGGTTAGAGGCAGGGGCAGTGATTGACGCGCCAGAAATATCGTCTACAGACTATTTATTAGAGACTTTGATGTTGGGTTTACGTCTAGCGTCAGGGGTTGATTTAGATCAGTTTAGCCCACAGGTTCAAAAGGCAATTTTGTCCGTCGTTAAGCCTTATTTGAAGCAAGGGTGGATCGAAATTACGGCGAGGGATGATCGATCGGCTAAATTACGCCTTAGCGATCCTGAAGGATTTCTGTTTTCTAATACAATTCTCGCTACTTTGTTTGAAAAATTTGCCTAAAAATTAGTTATAGCCATACTAGACAATATTAGGACGTTTTTTACCTACTACCTACTACCTACTACCTACTACCTACTAACCACTACCTTCGAGCCGATCACCCTAATTGTCCTAATCTAACTTTGTACGACTATAGCTGTGAGCTTCTTAGCTTTTTTGAATTTTATTTCGATAGTATGGATTTAATCAGTCAGACGTAGGAGCAAAGATGATGTATCGCTATATGGTGGCAACAGCTTTAACTGGTTTAAGCGCGCTAGCTATGTCTATTACTATTACCTCAAATTCAGCTTCCGCCGAACCTACTCTCAATTTTAAGGAATTAAATTTTAATGAATTAAATCAGTCTCGCCAATTCTTTGAGTCAGGAAATGAGCTGATCGAACGGGAAATAAAATGGCTACAACAAGATGTCAAATTGCCTAAAATTAAGCTGCCTCAAGAGTATTCCCCGTCTCAATCTAATCAAGGCTCTTACTCTTTATATGCCCAAGCAAAACTAAAGCCGATCTCTAAAACTGTAATCGAACTGGGGGAATAATTACCAGCGATCGCGTTGCTGTATGACTTATAGCAGCGATTGGGGAAGGGGCGATCGCGCTTGCTAGTTTAAGATATCGCTCCCTTAATTAAATCTCGTTAAAATTAGTTTTCGAGAAATACTTGCCAAGTGCAGAGGCATTCGCTATTATTATTTAGTGCTAATGCAGCAATCCTCAGTAGCTCAGTGGCAGAGCGGTCGACTGTTAATCGATTGGTCGTAGGTTCAAATCCTACCTGGGGAGTTTTAAATAAGTGGTAAATAAAATACAGACAGTACAGGCTGGCTATTATTGCTACCTTAGATAACCTGTTAGCTTCTATTTGCCATGACCAGATCGATCTACTCTAAACATATTTAATCGGTTGAATAGTTTGGATATTAGGGATTGTAGGGATTTAGGGAGAATTTTATTTTAAGCTATCATTACAAACTTGATATAAATATAAATACTTACTTTCTCGATCATAAATTAATTAAAAATTAAAAATTTTTATGACAACTGAACCCCTTTCTTGGCAAAAATTAGCAGAACTGACTAACTTTGCGATCGATCCTGTGAACGGCAAGACTAACTCTCAAGCTACCCTCCGTTTATTTGGTCAAACTGAAGCAGATGTGCGGGTAACTCTGTTTCGGGATAATCATGCCTGGTGTCCTTACTGTCAGAAGATTTGGCTCTGGCTAGAAGAAAAGCAAGTTCCTTACCGCATCGAGAAGGTAACCATGTTTTGCTATGGCAAAAAAGAGAGCTGGTATAAGCAAAAAGTTCCTTCGGGAATGCTACCAGCGGTGGAGTTGGATGGGCAAATTATTACCGAGAGCGATGATATTCTTCTGGCTTTAGAAAAGGTTTTCGGTGTTCTGTATCGGGGAATGCAAGACGAGCAGGTGTTAACCCGCAGAAGGTTAGAACGACTATTATTTAGAGCTTGGTGTGGTTGGTTGTGCGAGCGGGCATTTTTTCCTGGACAAGAGCAGAAAAACCGCCAGCAATTTATTGAAGTTGTAGCGATGGTAGAAGAAGCCTTAGCGGCTACTCCTGGAGCATATTTCTTAGAGGAATTTAGTACTGCTGATGTCATCTTTACTCCCTATGTCGAGCGGATGAACGCCAGTCTCTACTACTACAAAGGTTATTCTTTAAGGTCAGAAAATTCTGGTTTAGCAGCATGGTTTGACGCTATGGAAACACGAGCAACCTATCGCGGTACTCAAAGCGATTTCCACACCCATGTTCATGACTTACCCCCACAAATGGGCGGATGTTATGGCAACGGTGAGCCTCAAGCCTTAATTAATCAAGAGAAAGTCGATCGCGGTGATTGGTTTGAATTACCTGATGTCAGTTATCCCGAACCCGCCAACTCACGCGAGGAAGCTTTGCAACGGGTAATTAAACATAAAACCAATATCCTAAAAGCCAATCCTGCTGATGAGCAATTGTTCGATCGAGCTTTACGCTGTGCTTTGACTAACATGATGACGGGAGAAATCATCACTCCACCATTAGGTTCAGATGTAGCTTTGCGCTATCTCAGAGACAGAATTAATGTGCCGAGAGATATGTCAATTTATGCTGCTAAACGATTACGTACAGCATTAGAACAGACGGCTGCTTTGGTAGGCGATGCTCAACCCGAACCTCTGCCAGTTAGACACCGTTATGATCAAAATCCTGCTAATTTTGTGGCTAGTTAAAAGGTCTAATCATATCCAATTAAAACTCGCGCCCTAAAGGATATGCGAAGCGGTATCTCCAACTATGCGAGACAAGTGCTTTAGCACTAGCTTCGCGTCGCAAAGACGCTAAGACGCTAAGATTTTAGGCGTTGCTGATTTGAAGTATACCACAAGGGTACAACGTGAAACCGCAGAGTAATCTGTACGTAGCTCTAAGCTCTAAGCTTTTTAGTTGATTTGCTTGCATAGCGAAAATAGTTGAATTATACATCGATCCAGCAATGCGAGATTTTATTAAAAGTAATTAAGCGGACTTGATCTTAAAGGTTTAAATGTAATCAGTGTCATCGTCAATTCTTGTTAAGTAACGAAAATCAAATGTTTCTCTACGATAGGATCTTAAACAATGTAATCTGTTTGGTTTAGTTGCGAGTTAATCAATGAATTATCTAATTGCTGTATTACCCGATCGCTTTCAGGCGGAAGAAGCTTACACAGCGTTAGAAAAAGCTGGTATTCCCCTGAGTAAAATGAAGATCGCTGGACGAGGCTACAAAAGCGCTGACGAAGTGGGACTATATGATTCTAAGGAGCAGGCGCGAAAAAAAGCAATTTTTATGGCGTACTGGCTGATCCCATTTGGTTTTATTGGCGGGTATATTTTTAATTTAATTACAGGATTACATAACCTCGATTGGGCGGGAGATCCTGGTAATCATATCGTCGGCGGAATCTTAGGGGCGATTGGTGGTGCTATGGGTAGCGTTTTTGTCGGTGGTGGTGCTGGTTGGGCTACTAGTACGGCAGGAGATACTTTTTCCTACCGAGAATACCTGGATGCTAATAAATATCTATTACTAGTTGATAATATTGGTGGATTTGGCGATCGCGCTATTCCGATTTTACGTAAGTTAACACCAGAAATAATTCAAAGCTACAATGCCTAGTAGTAGGGGCGATTCGCGAATCGCCCCTACTTGTATTATTTTCTCATGGTTAATAATGACTTCCTGATTTACGATGTTGAATTGCTGTAATCCCATTACTCTCTTGTATTTCCCCTTGCTCAGCTACCGCATAAATCAAAGTGCGATCGCCAGTTTCTAAGTAACTCTGGACAGTACATTCAAGATGAGCCAAGGCATCTTCAATAATTAAACAACCATTACTAGCAGGTTTAGTAGTCAAATTACCAAAGGAATCGGTACTTTGCTCGTCAAATTCGCCTGTTGTCTTGCTCTTTTCGGCGACACGGGGGCGCGCGTCAAAGTTTCTCCTGACAGTTCTACCTTCATTGAGGATATTCAGAACAAATTTATCCCCAGGATGACTAATTAAATCGCTATGTTCGCCATTTTGTTCTTGAGGGATGGCAATCATTACCCCAGGAGGATTAAAAGTGGCTTGGGATACCCAAGAAGTGAGGAAACCACGATGAACATTATCAGTATGGGTAGTTAGAACACAGAGGGAACCAACAATTCTACCAACTGCTTGTTCAGTGCGATCGATTTGAGTTTCTGTCACTGCCTGACGAGGAGTACGCAATCTTTTAGTTTTCTGCAATTTTTGCGTAAATTCTTTGCCTGCTTGAATACATTCTTTTAACACAGCAGCGGTGGGCGTAAAACGAACCCGAATTGGTTCAAACCCGAAATTATAGTGGGCATCTTTTAGTTTATTGGCTAATACGTCGATCGCTTCACCACTCCAACCATATGAACCAAATACCCCTGCTAGTTTAGTTTTGGCTGCGCTGGCTAAGACGATGCCTAATGCTGTTTGAATTTGAGTTGGGGCATGACCACCCAATGTCGGCGAACCAATGATAAAACCATCACAGGCTTGAATCGCTGTGGTAATTTCTTCCGTTGATGCCAGTTCGCAGTTAATTGATTCTACCGCTACTCCCGACTGTACCAAACCATGAGCGATCGCACTAGCAATGGTGGCGGTGTTACCATAAGCCGAAGCGTACAGTAGAACTACCTGAAATTTTTTGCTAGTTTGTTGTTGACACCACTGCTGATAATCATAGCTAAAACGACTAAGGCTATATTTAATCAACGAACCGTGAGCAGGCGCATAGATTTTGCTGGGCAAAGGCGCAAATTTAGCTAAAGCAGCTTCTAATTGTTTGGTTTGGGTAGCATGGAGACAGTCAAAATAGAAACGACGGTCTAAATCTAATTGTTTCCAGTTATCGTCAAAGATGGATTCATCGCAAAAATGCGCCCCAAAAAATTTATCGGTATAAAGAATTTTGCTTTGAGGATCGTAGGTACATAATCCATCTACCCAACGGGGAGTAGTGGTACTGAGAAACTGTAATTGATGCCCTTGTCCCAAATCTAAAACATCATTATCCCTGACTACTCGAATTTGAGCTTGTCGTTGAGGAAAAATCAAAGCCCCCTTGAGGGCGTTAACCGCTGGTTTAGCACAGATGATTTGCGCCTGGGGTGCGTATCCTGCTAGTAGTTGCACTGTTGCCAAACGATTGGGATTGACATGCTGCAAGATAATATAATCTAATTTTTGCCAGTCTAGGTGCTGTGCTAAAGTTTCCAGATAAATTTGCGTAAAAGATTGTCCTGGCGGATCGATCAACGCCGTTTTATCAGCTTGAATTAGATAAGAATTGGAAGTCGTACCTTTTTGACGAGAATATTCCACTTCAAATTTTAATCTTTCCCAAGTACGCGATCGCAATACCTGTGTATTTGGGGCAATATCTGCTATTTGAACGTCTCTTTGTTTTGCGGGGGTTGGTTTGATGTTTGCTTGTTTCATGATGGTTAATGGGTAGTGGGTAGTGGGTAATGGTTAATGGGTAGTGGGTAGTGGGTAGTGGGTAATGGTTAATGGGTAATGGGTAATGGGTAATGGGTAATTGTTTGTCCGCAGATGAACACAGATGGTTTGTTAGTTGTGGTTTGTTAGTTTTTGTTTATATCGTTCGGATATTTTTTGTTCAGGATCGACACCTTCAAAGGTGGGAGGTAGCCAAACTCTTACTACTAACAAAACTGATAAAACTAACAAAAAAGAACCCGTGGCTAATATCTGAGTCCAGGGAATGTCTAAAATTCCCTTAACAATAATTTCACGCAAAACTGAAACAATGCAGACTTCCACGGCAACGCCAATAGAAACTCGACGTTCTTGCAGGTAAATGATTAGTAAGCGGAATAATTCCACTAAAATCAGCAAAAACAGAATATCAGCCGTAACTTCCGTAAAGTTTAAAGGCGGTAGCAGAGACACAAACATCTCTCGTAACTGAAGCGTCATGAAGCTGAATAACCCAATACAAAGAGAGATAACAATAAAGTCTTGGATAAATTCCAAAATTTTAATCACTCCGCCATGATTTAGCCATTTGTACCAGGGAGTTGAAGGTGTGTTACTAAGTTTTTGCATTACAAAAGGAATTTTTTAATTAGTAATCGGTTATCAGTCATTAGTAATCAGTAATCAGTAATCAGTAATCAATAATGATTCCCCACCTTGCGATGATGAACGGCAGTCAAAACATCTAGCTTGGCTACTCTGCCCGCTTGCACGGTGCTATAAATAATCCAGTGATCGCTACATTCCAAGCGGTTACTAACTTCGCATTCAATGTAAGCTAAGGATTCGGCAAGAATCGGCGAACCATTATTAGCAGGTACGGTTGGGATGTCTTCAAATCGATCTGCACCAGGGGGGAAACGCTTGAGAAAATGTCTAATTAGATGTTGGTAATTTCCTTCTGCTAAAACATTTAACACAAAGCGATCGCCAATCTGCATAAAAGACTCGATCGCCCGATCTTTGGCTACAGCGATCGCAATTCCCAAGGGAGTTAAACTAGCCTGTGTGACCCAAGATGCTACCATTGCACTCTGGATCTCTCCTTTAGTAGCGGTAATAATATATAAACCATTGCTGATTCTGCCCAAGGCTTTTTCTAGACTGCTATCGATGGCTTTGATCTGTTTAACAGTGCGATCGCGAGTTAACCACTGTCCTAAATCTGTACCCGCTTCATCACAAAGTTGTTTAGTTTTTTGAGAGGGGGAGCGTTTGATAATAATTGGCTCAAAAGCTTCGATTAGACCAGTTTCCTGAAATTTATTACGTAGAGGATAAATCGGTTCATCTTCGCCCCCACCAGCTTCAAATAAGCCAATTGATTGTTTACTGTGGGCTGCTGCTAGGATCGTACTGAGTATAGTATGGGCTTCTCGATCGCCTTGAGATGGCATACCTATAACTAGTCCTGCTGCTTGGGTGACTAATTCCCTTACTTCTTGGGGTTCGGTATTATTCCAGTCGATTAATTCGACTGCTACTCCTGTTTTGAGAATTCCCTGAGCGATCGCTCTAGCTAAATCTTCACTGTAACCATAGTCTTCCGAGTAAAATACTGCTACCAAAGTTTCCGTTTTGGTTTGTGCTTGACTCCATTGCTGATAGCGATTAACTAATTCGGCGCGATGGTGTTGTAGTAAAGGGCCATGTCCTGTGGCGATTGTCTCTAGTTCCAGTTTTTCCATTCGTTTGATCGCGGCTAAAACCGAACGGGCATTAGGTTTCATCAAACAGTCGTAGTAGTATTCAAAGTCTGCCTCAATCAGTTCTAAATCTTCATCAAAAGTCGGTTCATCGCAATAGTGCAGACCAAAGGCATCGCAAGTATAAAGAACTTGGGTTTTGTAATCGTAGGTAAAAATCGTATCGGGCCAGTGTAAATTAGGGGCGGAAACAAATTCTAGTTCATGTCCATTGCCTAAATCCAGGCGATCGCCATTTTTGACAATTATGTGTTCAAAAGATTGATGCACCATGTCAGTTAAGAACTTAATCGCCACCTTTGCTCCAACTACTGTAACCTGGGGTGCTAATGCCAAAATATCTTTGACTAAACCACTATGATCGGGTTCGGTATGGCTAATAATTAAATAATCAAGTTGGGCTGGATCGATTAAGCCTGTTAATAACTTTAGATAAAGCTGACGAAACTTAGCGTGAGCAGTATCAACTAAAGCTAGTTTCTCACCCTGAATGATAAAAGAATTATAGGTTGTGCCGTTTTGTAAGCCAAATTCAATATCAAAGCGATCGCGATCCCAGTCAAGACAGCGAATAGCAGTAGTATTTGCAGCAATTTCTACAGTTTGTAGAGTTAATCTTGTTGTTGATTGAGTTGTTTTATTGGTGTGTGTGAGTGCAACCATCAGTCAGTTACTCCTGATTAATTAGGTTTATTTTTGATAGATAGATTTCAATCTTTTAAGCTCAATTATTTTCAGAAGGATAGATTTTTTACCTCGTTATCTATTCACTTATCTGAATTAATTAATTTATTCTTTTTAATTTGAAAAATGCTTTTTGCTTTCTTTCTTTATGTTTACGCGTAATTTACTATTTTGTAAAATATTTATTTTTTACAACATTGATTAGCTAAACTTATAAATTTATCTTAAAGCCTTTACAGCTGTATAAATTGACAAAAACA
This sequence comes from Pleurocapsa minor HA4230-MV1, assembly GCA_019359095.1. Classification (NCBI taxonomy): domain Bacteria; kingdom Bacillati; phylum Cyanobacteriota; class Cyanophyceae; order Pleurocapsales; family Pleurocapsaceae; genus Pleurocapsa; species Pleurocapsa minor. Next base: position 63,338 of record JAHHHZ010000011.1, read on the forward strand.
TAAGTAATTCATAGATCAACATCAATATTTAGAACTACAACAGTAAGCAATTCGCCAGATTATTAGCTTGCATTATGGCTAAGAATCTGAAAAATAGTTTTATTCTTAGCTTAATTAAGCTGAATTAAGATTTTTTTTAAGTACAAATACTCAGTTAAATACTTGATTGAATATTTTGCTTTAGTTTTGAATACAAGTAAATTTTTTTTATCTATTCAAATATAGTTATATAGAACTTTTTCAATTAGCAAGATAGACATAAAACAATGAGCAATGATTTTATTTATTGCTTACAGCGTTCGGTTGAGTAGAACATGCAGCTCACATTGCGCAAAAGCACGTTGTCTTTTGGAGCAAACGGTTTCCCATACACTTTCGGATATACCTTTGTCCTAAAAAATACATTTTTGGATATACCCCATCCTAAAGGATACATCTTTAGATATACGCCTGTGGTATACACCTTCGGATATTCTGCTTGACAGGAAACTTTAAAAGTTAAGAACTAGCTAATCATAAGCGTAGTCTATCGAATTGAACCAGAGAAGCGATCGCGTTTCTAAGAGGCGTACAAGCCCAGCTGAACATGCCTTATCGAGTTGTTGAAGACTACTATAAATCTAATTAATAAGAAATTGTGGAGATTCTAATTATAAATTCTAATTATAAATCCTGTACTCTTAGTCAACTTTCTAGTATTATTACTTTTATAGATTAAAGGCAATGGTTTTCAAATCAGAATTTATTTTTATCTATAGTTTAAATTAAAAGCTATTTATAACCTTTGTTTTCTCTATCGCAATTGAACTTAAGTGGCAGCGAAAGAATACGTATCAACTGCTAGGAGATTTTATGGATCGATTTTCTCGAAGAAAATTTTTATATACCGCAGGAGCCTCGGCTGCTGGTGCTGTACTACTTAATGGTTGTTTGGGCAATCCTCCTGAACCAGGGGGAGAGGCAGCTACAGAACAAGCTAAACCAGTCGATCTTAGTCCTGAAACAACCCCTGAAACTACTAAAGTAGTTTTAGGTTATATTCCGATCCTCGAGTCTACAGCTTTAATTATTGCCCAGGAAAAAGGCTTCTTTGCTAAGTATGGTATGACCGAAGTCAATGTATCCAAACAGGCAAGCTGGGCATCAGCCAGGGATAACGTCATCATTGGTTCTGAAGGTGGTGGTATTGATGGGGGTCAATGGCAAATGCCCATGCCTCATCTAATTAGTGAAGGAATTATTACCAATGGTAATAAACTGCCGATGTATTTATTGGCGCAACTAAGTACTCATGGTAATGGGATTGCGACCTCTAGTAAAAACCAAGGCAAGGGACTGGGTTTAGATATTTCTAGTGCAGCGGACTATGTTAAAGGTTATGCCCAAAGCCAAGGCAGAAAATTTAAAGCTGCCCATACTTTCCCTCAAGTTAACCAAGATTTTTGGATTCGTTATTGGTTTGCTGCTGGGGGTGTCGACCCAGATAAGGATATCGATCTTTTGGCAGTACCGTCAGCGGAAACAGTACAGGGGATGCGGAACGGATCGATGGATGCGTTTAGTACAGGCGATCCTTGGCCCTATCGCATCGTCACTGACGATATCGGGTTCATGTCAGCTTTAACCGCCCAGATTTGGAAATTTCACCCCGAAGAATATTTAGCAATTCGGGCAGATTGGGTTGATAAGAATCCCAAAGCTACCAAAGCTTTGTTAAAAGGAGTGATGGAAGCGCAACAATGGATCGATGACCCTGCTAATATCGAAGCGGTAATTGCTATTGTATCGGGTAGAAACTACTTGAATGTTCCTCCTGATATCATTCGACCTCCCTACTTAGGGGAATACAAAATGGGCGATGGCAAACCAGATATCAAAGATAAAATGATGGGTCCGTTGTTTTGGAAAGATGGGATTGGTAGTGTTTCTTATCCCTATAAAAGTCACGATCTTTGGTTCTTAACCGAAGGCATTCGTTGGGGTTTTCATAAAGGTAAGCTCGACGATATCGATACAGCTAGACAGATTATAGATCGCGTCAATCGAGAAGATTTATGGAAAGAAGCAGCTAAAGAGGCAGGATTTACCGATGCTATTCCTCAGAGTACATCAAGAGGTATCGAAACATTTTTTGATGGTAAAAAGTTTGACCCCGAAAATCCAGAAGCTTATTTAAATAGCTTAGACATTAAAAAGGTTTAGTCAAGGCGCAACCCCTGCACCTATATATTACACAGCCTACATAAATATTAAAGGAGCAATAAACATCATGGCAGTAAGTACACCGAGAATAAATAAAAGAAAAAACAGTAATGAGATCGCCAGTTTTTGGCAGAAAAATAAACACAATATTTTGCCACCTATAATAGGTATTTTGGGCTTTTTAATTGTCTGGGAAGTGGCAGCTACGTTACCAGGAATGAGATTACCAGGACCTAGCAGCTTATGGACAGATGAAAGAACTAGAAACTTATTGCTCTATCCTTTTTACGATCGCGGTGGTTTAGATAAAGGTTTGTTTTGGCAGACAATGGCAAGTTTAGGTCGAGTCGCCCAAGGTTATTCTCTGGCTGCAATTGTTGGTATCGGCGTAGGTATTTTAGTCGGACTAAATCCGCTCTTGGACAAAGCCCTAGACCCGATTTTCCAATTCTTACGGATGGTTGCACCGCTAGCTTGGGTTCCTATTGCCTTAGTAGCCCTACAACAAAACCAACCAGCAGCGATTTTCGTCATCTTTATTACTTCAGTTTGGCCTATTCTGATTAATACTACTGAAGGCGTTAAACAAATCCCTCAAGATTATCTCAACGTCAAACGAGTTTTAAAACTATCCAATCAAAAATTCTTCTTCAAAATCCTCTTTCCTTCTGCCTTACCCTACATCTTCACTGGCTTGAGAATTGGGATTGGTCTAGCTTGGTTAGCAATTATCGCCGCCGAAATCGTGATGTCAGGTATTGTCGGTATCGGTTTCTTCATCTGGGATGCTTACCAACAGAACTATATCAGTGAAATCATCTTGGCAGTTATCTATATCGGTGCAGTTGGTTTAATTTTAGATCGGGCGATCGCCTATATCCAAAAATTAATCGCACCACAATCTAATTAAAGTCAAAAGCGATGCAGCGCGGTCTTGGGGGTTTCCACCCAACTAAGCGGTGCAAGCCCCATGAGCGATATCCGAAGGTGTATCCTTTAGGACTGCATCAAGAAGGCAAAAGTCAAAAGTCAAAAGTCAGAAGGTTCTGGGTTTTAGGTTGAGAGGTTCAAATTACCCATTACCCATTACCCATTACCCACTACCCACTACCTACTACTTAAAAAAAATGAGCGTATTTGTTGCAGTAGATCAAATAGACAAAGTATTCCCCTTAACCGGTGGTGGAGAATACATCGCCCTTAAAGGTATCGATTTACAGATTAAAAAAGGTGATTTTATCTCCTTAATCGGTCACTCTGGTTGTGGTAAATCCACACTGTTAAATATGATTGCGGGTTTAGATTTACCCACTGAGGGCATTGTCACCCTAGAAGGACAACGCATTCAAGAACCAGGCCCCGATCGCATGGTGATTTTCCAAAACTACTCCCTTCTACCCTGGCTAACGGTAAAACAAAATATTGGTTTGGCGGTAGATGAAGTGATGGGCAATAGCTCCAAATCAGAACGCAAATCAATAGTCGAAGAACATATTAACCTAGTAGGCTTAAGCCATGCCAAAGATAAACTGCCAGGACAACTATCAGGAGGTATGAAACAACGAGTTGCGATCGCCCGTGCTTTAGCGATTCGTCCCAAACTCTTGCTTTTAGACGAACCTTTTGGAGCATTAGATGCCTTAACCAGAGGTAATCTGCAAGAACAGTTAATGCAGATATGTGAACAGTATCAGATTACTTCGGTGATGGTAACTCACGATGTGGATGAAGCCGTGTTGTTATCCGATAAAATTGTCATGCTGACTAATGGTCCTAGCTCAAAAATCGGCGGTATTTTAGATGTAGATATTCCTCGTCCTCGCAAACGGATGCAAGTAGTCAACCATCCCAGTTACTACAGTCTGCGCAGTGAAATTATTTATTTCCTCAATCAACAAAAACGAATCAAAAAAATCCGCGCCAAAAAAACGGCTGTTATTGCCCGTCATGGCTTAGAAAAAGTCAACTTAGAGCTAGGTTTTGTTCCTTTAACTGCTTGCGCACCTGTAGCTGTAGCTATGGAAAAAGGCTTTTTTGCTAAACACGGTTTGGACGAAGTTAGTTTAGCGAGAGAAACTAGCTGGCGCGGTATTGTTGATGGTATTGAAGGTGGCTATCTCGATGCTGCTCAAATGCCCGCAGGAATGCCCACCTGGTTAACCGCAGGGGGAAATCAAGACCGACCTGTACCCACAGTCACCGCTTTAACCATGACTCGTAATGGAAACGGGATTACTTTGGCACAGAAATTTTATGAACAGGGGGTAATTACGGCTGCCCAATACAAACAGAAGTTACTAGCTTTAGATGGGGAAAAACATACTCTGGGTATGGTTCATCCTTCCTCAATGCACAATATCTTATTACGCTATTGGTTAGCAGCAGGGGGCATCGATCCTGATAAGGATGTCGAACTAAAAACCATTCCGCCAGCGCAAATGGTAGCCGATTTAAAAGCAGGCACAATTGACGGCTATTGCGTAGGAGAACCTTGGAACCTCCGTGCAGCTATGGAAGGACATGGCTTTACCGTTGCCACAGACATGGAAATTTGGCAGGGACATCCAGGTAAGGTTTTAGGTGTTAGAGAAGATTGGGCAAATCGTTATCCGAATACCCATGTGGCACTAGTTAAAGCCTTATTAGAAGCTGGTCGTTATTGTGCTGATACCAAGAATCACCAAGAAATTAGAGAGATTCTAGCGAGCCGTAATTATTTAGCCACCAAAGAGGAATACATCCAACTGGGAGAACCGAGTAATTACAGTTGTAATTTAGATAAACACGTCGAATATGCTCACCATATGTTTTTTGGTGATGGTTTGAATCGCCCCAGTCGTACCGAACACCTCTGGATGATGACCCAGATGGCGCGTTGGGGACATATTCCTTTTCCTCGTAACTGGGTGGAAATCCTTGAGCGAGTCTGTCGCGTCGGTACTTTTAGTACTGCTAGCAGAGAACTAGAATTAGGCGATCTTAAATATCGTCGTAGTCCCATTCAGCTATTTGATGATGTTGCCTTTGATGCTGAAGATCCTATTGGCTATCTCAATCATTTAGGTATCGAACGCAACTTTACCATCGCCGAAGTTCATTTAGCTTCGCCAAGTTTCGTTGCAGCCTAAGTAGGGCGAGGCACACCCCACCTTACCATTTAGTTTAACTAGTTCCAATTTAATGATTTAATAATAATTAAAAGTGCGGAGCGATATCTTCAACGAGGAATTAAGAATTAAGAATACCGAAGAACGTAATTTTTTCATTCATCTTTCATCCTTAATCATTCAAACTTCACCCCTTTTTACTTATGCAAGCTTCTAATCAACAAGTTTTAGAATTACAAACCCATTCGATCCCCAAATCTTCTTTTGTCAGCATCGAAGGTGTCTCGAAAGTCTATCCTACTCCAACAGGCTCTTATACCGTTTTAGAAAATGTTAACTTAAGCGTTAACCAAGGAGAATTTATCTGCGTCATTGGTCACTCTGGTTGCGGGAAATCTACTCTATTAAATATGGTGTCTGGTTTTGCCACACCTACTGATGGTTTAGTCACAGTAGGAGGAAAAAGAATTACCGAACCTGGCCCCGATCGCATGGTAGTATTTCAAAACTATGCTCTTTTGCCTTGGGAATCTGTATTTAATAATGTCTATCTAGCAGTAGATGCTGTCCATCCCAACAAACCCGAACGGGAAAAACGCGCTATTGTCCGAGAACATCTGGCAATGGTAGGTTTAAGCGAAGCAGAGGATAAAACACCTACCCAAATTTCTGGGGGGATGAAACAACGGGTTTCCATTGCTCGTGCCTTAGCTATTCGTCCCGAAGTCCTTATTTTAGACGAACCTTTTGGGGCATTAGATGCCATCACCAAAGAAGAATTACAAGAAGAACTACTCAAAATCTGGAACGATCATCGCTGCACAGTCTTGATGATCACTCACGATATTGATGAAGCCCTGTTTTTAGCAGATAAGCTAGTCATGATGACTAATGGCCCTGCTGCTGGGATTGGGGAAGTGATGAACATTGATTTTCCTCGTCCTCGCAGTCGAGATCAAATTATGGAACAACCAGAATATTATGACTTACGCAACCATGCCCTAGATTTTCTCTATAATCGCTTTGCCCACGATAATGACGCTGCTTAAGTTAAACAAAAGCGATCGCATTTATAGTTTTTAGTTAAGTGCGATCGCTTTCTTGCATCAAATTATTAAAATATAAGTGCTGTTCATCGATGAACAAAAAGTAAAGACTTAAATTTTACCGAAGACGCTAGCAGACTATCGGTGGTTTGGTCTAGAATTTTACGATGAGTAACAGAAGGGCATATTTATGGCATTAACTCCTATACCAGCAAAGTCATATATTGAGCAACGAGAGGGAGGGTATTGGGTCGCAGGAACCCGTATTTCGTTAGATTCAGTTGTTTATTCATTCTTAGATGGAGAGTCTCCTGAAAGTATTGCCCAAAATTTTCCATTGCTTTCCCTGGAGCAAGTTTATGGTGCGATCGCGTTTTACCTTGCTAATCGAGAGTTTGTAGATGCCTATTTAGAAGCAGGAGAAGCTGAGTTTCAACGATTGAAAGAATCTTGTAAGGAGAAAAATTCTTTACTATATCAAAAATTAAAAGTGGCTCAAGCTCAAAAACAGAGTTCAGTATGACAGTAATTCGATTTCAGGCTGATGCTGATCTCAGGCAAGCAATTGTGAGGGGATTGACTGCTCACCGCCGTGAACGGTCGGTGATTCAAGCTCTTAGCTTTTAGCTCTTAGCTTTTAGCTTGAAGAAGTCTGTTCACAATACGCAATTAGACTAATCTTGAGACTTGAGAATTGATTGAAGCTAATAGCTAATAGCTAACGGCTAAAAGCTATCGAGAAGTTGTCCTAGAAGGACAAGGCTTTAAACCCAAAGCGACGGTAATTCGTAGAGAGCCAAATCTGGACTTTCGCTCGGCTAATGACGCAGGATTAGAGGGAGTAAAAGATTTAGAAGTTTTAGCACTTGCAGCACAGGATGGCAGAGTATTGGTTACCCATGATCGCAGAACTATGCCGACCATGTTTGGTCAATTCATCACCTCTTATAGTAGTTCTGGCGTTCTAATTCTTTCTCAGAATCTGCCGATTGGTGAAGCAATTGATGCAATTATCTTAGTTTGGGAAGCATCTGTGGCTGAGGAATGGATTAATCAGATTATGACGTTTCCATTTTGAGAAACTATCAACAGCAGTTTATTTTCTCTCAATTATCTACAGCAAATTAGATTGAGGCACATTTATCGCCTTCAGAGTGGATTAGTGCGATTAGGCTTAGCCTACGCTTCGCGATCGCCCTGCTTAATTTATTTTGTACCGAAGTATTATTAAAGATAGAGTTTAAGGAGCTATGGGTATGACTTTAGCATCAAATGGACAGGCGATAATCATTCGTACAGAACGAGGGCTGACAATCTCAGGTACACGTATTACCCTCTACGATGTCATGGATTATGTAACGGCTCAATATCCGCCCAAATTTATTCAAGGATTATTCGATCTTACAGAAGCTCAAATTAATACTGCTTTAGCTTATATTGAAACTAATCGTGTAGAGGTAGAGGCTGAGTATCAGCAAGTTCTCAAAGAATCTGAGGAACTTCAAAAATACTATGAAGAACAAAATCGCGAACTGTTTGCTCGAATTGCAGCACAACCTCCCAAACCTGGAACCGAAGTCGCTTGGGAGAAACTTCGGTCAGCTAAGGCAAAGCGCAAATCCAAAGTATGATTTTTTTGACCGACCACAATCTTCAAGGTCATGCTCTAGTTTTCTTTGGTGCTATTGCTAGCCAAGGGTGGCTTGATATTGTTCCGATTCGGTTTGTTAATTTTGCGCAAATAGAGTTACCGATTGACAGCGATGACAGGGTTGTTTGGCGATTAGCTCAAAAAAATCAAATGATTCTGCTCACAGCCAATCGCAGCATGAAAGGAGCAGATTCACTTGAACAGGTTATGCGTGAAGAAAACACCTCAACATCTTTGCCTATAATCACGATCGCTAATGCCGATCGCCTAATAAACGACTCCCAATATCGAGATCGGTGTGTAGAAAGTCTGGTTGAAATTGTACTTGATATTAATAATTTTCGAGGTGCGAAGCAAATCTTTATTCCATAACGTGCTTAAACATTACATTCAAGGATCAGAACTGTAGCGTACTTTTCGATAAGCATTTAGTTTATGAATAATTTGAATGGACGCACATTTGTGGGCTGCGATCAATCGCCTTCAGTGTGCAGTAGTGCGATCGCTTTTTTTATATACGGAACAGTTTTTTGGTGATTATTCAAAGTTTAAACTATAGTTAATTAGTTTTAATAAATTATCTCTAGTACTTACTTTATGCAGCTTAGATTTTCCCAGGACATTGAAACGCTTCTTAAACGTCTAGCCAATCAGCCTTTAACCATTGGCGATATTTTAGCTCAAACTTCCGAACGCGGTTTTAGTGTGCTGATTGTTTTATTAGCGCTACCGTTTTTGTCTCCTGTCATGCCACCTGGATTGTCAACTATTTCAGGATTTGGCTGCATTTTAATCGGGTTGCAAATGGCTTTGGGAATACGTAAACTTTGGTTGCCCAGAAAAATTTATCTATTTAAGTTTCCTCCTAAGTTTAGTTCGCAATTATTAAAAAGCCTCAAAAAAATTACTAATTTACTAACAAAATTTGTTCGCCCTCGCATTCCCAAAATTACTGACAATCCTTACGTTTGGAGACTTAACGGACTTTGTATTGCCTGCCTTGCTATGTTCTTATCTTTGCCTATTTCTTTTATTCCTTTTACCAATACAATTCCAGCAATAGCAATTCTAACTTTAGCCGTAGCCACTCTAGAAGCTGACGGATTACTACTAGGAATTGGTTACGCTTTGACTGCTATCAATGTCCTACTTTTCGGCGCAATCGGCTATTTATTCTGGCAAGCCCCTCATATATTAAAAAGTTTGCTTGGATCTATAGGAATTAATTTTTAAGTCTAATTTTTCGGCGATCGAGTTTTAAGCTCTAGCGATCGCATTTCAAATAGTTTTTAGTTAAGTGCGATCGCAGGTACATAGATCTTTTTCTATGATGCATTGAGGCAGTATGCCGTGTCTGTGTTTAATGAACTTTATCTTCCTGGCTGTCCTTGAGTACCCGTCCAAACCCTCATAATATAGTAGGGAGGTTTGCCAGCGTCGGGTTTACCTGTAAAAATAGGATTGCGATGTAATTGATTGACAGCAATATACAGCCAAGAATCGTTACCAAATCTAACATTATCTGCCCACAAGAGGCGATCATCTTGTACTAAACGGGTTAATTTACCACTAGCAGAAAGTTTATCGATCGCATTATCTTTTAAATTGGTAATAAAGTGATTTCCTTGGGCATCGGTACTAACACCATCAGAAACGGGTTTTTGTCCTACTTCTTTAATTGCTGCACCAATAGTGCGATCGCTTGCCCCTTCTCTAAATAATCCAGCCGAGGCAGAATACCAAGTTTCTCCATTCATTGCCCCGAAATAAAGAGTTTCCCCGTCTGCTGATAAAGTAATGGGATTGACAGGTACTCTAGCTGGTTGCATTTTGCCTTCGGAGTTGGGAAATAATAATTGTTGTCCTTCAACGATCGCGTCTATATTTTCTGCTTGTAATGAAGGATGATTTTCAAAACGTCTTGAGGTATTGTTATTGGTATCGACTACGACGATGGCAGGATTGCTACCACAATCGGCAATATATACAAAACCTCGTTCTCCATCTACAGCTAAGTCTTGCATGATAGTCCCTTTTGCAGATTCGGGAAAATCATAACGATAGACCATTTCGCGAGTGTTAATATCGAAAGCAACTAACTTAGGTCTTGTGGGTTCAACACCGTTAGGCATCCAATTACCATGATCGATTACCCAAAGTCTATCTTGTGAATCGATCGCCACACCATGAGCCGAATTTAGAACATTATTACTACTTCCAGGCTTGCCATTCCATGCAGCATTAGGAAATGGTTGCCAATTATTACTACCTGGTTGAATTTCAATTAATTGTGCCGATCCGCGTCGCATTCCGTGAACACTAGCAAATATTCGTCCATCTTTTGATGCAGTAACGTTTCCTGGGGTAATATTCAATTGTGAGACTACTTCCAGTTGTCCTACTTGTGGGGTTTGGGATGCTGAGACAGATTGGGTTTGAGTATTATCAGTCGATGCTATTAGCTTTTGAGCAGTGAGGGTAAGGGGTGTTACAAACAGTAACAAAGCGACTGAACTTTTTAAGAACCATTTTTGTTTTAACATTGTTTTATTAGATATTATTTCGAGGTTTTTATTGAGTGAGAAAGTTGAGGACAGCTTGTTCAAACTGTTCTGGGACTTCATGATGGGGAATATGACCAATTCCCGACAACTCTACTAACGTGGTATTGGGAATAGTTTTGGCTGCAAAACGCCCTAATTCAGGGAAATTGCCGATTGTTTTTCCCACTTCTGGACTAACATAGATTCGTCCGAGGGCAATTCGATCTTCTAAGCCAATTACTAATAACGTTGGTTGAGTTAGTGAAGATAATTCATAGCGAATTGGTTCTCGATAAATCATTTGCCAAGTTCGCGCCATCACACGAGTCCAGCGAGGATATTCGGCACTTTGGGCAAGACGAGAACGAAGTTGTACAAAGGTTAAATCTCGCTCTGGAGTCCACTTGGCGACAAAATTACGGAAAAATTTGCTAATATCAGCCGAATCGACGAGTGATTCATCTTGTTGCAATCTTTCTAAGGTTTGAGGTGGAACAGTGAAACGATAATCTGGCGTTGCTGATTTGAAGTATGAAACCGAAAAGTAATCTGTTCGTAGCTTTTAGCTATCAGCTATTAGCTATTAGCTTTTTTAAATTTTGATCATCAACTGAAAAAGTTAAAAATCATACCTTGATTCAGCAACGCCTTAAGTCGTCTCATGGTTGCAATAACATGATAGCCTTGACGAGCAAAAGCGATCGCACTAGCTTTACCAATACCCGAACTCGTACCTGTAATTAAAACGACTGGTTGTTCAGATGCTTGCGCACTGATAAATGTTGGTTGTTTAGCATTAGCAGGAAACTTTTGATTAAATAACCCGTAAGCTGATACGGAAGCCCCCGATACTAGGGCAGTTGCGATAAAAGTGCGACGATCCATAATCTTTCTCCAATAATTTAAGTTTGAAAAAATTGTTTTTATCGATCGCCTTTCCTCTACCTACCCGAAGAATTTAGTCCCTTAGAAATCGATGCATTATGTTGATATCTACATAGCCGAATTGTTTATGTTTAAAAGCTTTGGGGCTAGTGCCAATAATCGAGAAACCCAATTTTTGCCACATCGCGATCGCACTTTTGTTAGTACTGACAACTAAATTTAATTGCACTGCTTGATAGCCTTGTTGCTTTGCTTGTTCTAAACAATATTGAGCAAGAGTTTTACCGATACCTTGATGTTGATAAGTAGAATCGATTACCATGCAGAGGTTGGCTACGTGAGAACCAAGTTCTCGAAAATTAGGAGTTAGTTTTGCCATACCTGCAATAGTTTGCTCTACCTCGATAACATAACTGGTAATATTCGGTGCAAACCAATAAGCAAAGATATCTTCACGACTGGCGTTAGTAGTAAAAACGTAATTCTCTTCGGGTGTAATGGCTGAGAGAAAGACGGGCAACATTGTCTCAAAATCTGATTCTGTTGCTTGGCGAATGGTTGTTTGAGGGATTGTAGTGTTACTCATAACTCAATATTCTCCAATTTAAGGTGTTATTGGTTATGGTACTGGAATTCGCTCAAAATCAATGCATACTAGCCTACAAATTCATCCATTAAAGGACTAGCGATCGCAACTACCAGCAGTGAAATTCCAGTGAAAATAGAACGTTTCATGTTTATTTTTCCTTTTGTTAGTTATGGTTTGAATGATTGATTAAGTATCTTAGATGTGATGTATTTCTTAACTTCTGTGTGAAAGCTAACGATGCTGATAAAATAGTTAGAAAGATGTAATTGGATTTGGGAAATGAGTAGTTCAGATATCGATACTGAATATGATGCCTGGTTGATCGAACAATCCCAATTACTACGCGATCGCACTTTCGAGAAGCTAGATATTGAGAACTTAATCGAGGAATTAGAAAGTTTGGTCAGGGGAGAAAAAAGCGCGGTTGAAAGTTTAGCAATAAATATATTGACCCATTTATTTTATTGCCAGTACTGGAAAGCAGAACATAAATCTATTAACCATTGGCAGGCAGAAATAACTTCTTTTCGCTATCAGCTTCTGAACAAACTTAGCACCAATCTTAAAAATCATTTGATTGCCCGATGGGGAATTATTAATCAAAGAGCTAGCAAAATTGCTCGTTTAAAAACTGGTTTGGAGATGCTAGAAAACTTATATAGTCTCGAACAAGTTTTAGATGAAAACTTTCTGCCTCAATAAGCTTAATGATTCCAAATTAAGTCTTTGGCATCAAACTGAGTTTTCACCCAATTTGCTTGGCACATCTGTTCGATCGTCTCATTGAGCTTAATTTAGGCAGCAACTTTTGCTGAAAGTTTTTTCAGTAACTTCACCATTCCTTCGCCGACACCTGCTGCTGAGACTGGATTTTGTCCTGTTACCAGGCGATCGCTAGTTACTACCTTTTTCTGAAAATTGGCTGCTTTTTCGATAGTTGCACCACGCTCAATTAGCTTTGATTCGAGTAAAAAGGGAACAACATCGGTTAAACCTACTGCTGCTTCTTCTTCATTAGTGAAACAAGATATTTTTTTCCCTGCAACTAGATAACTACCATTACTAAGCTGAAGATTAACTAAACCTGCCGATCCGTGACAGACAGCACCGACAATACCACCGCGATCGTAAATTGCTGTGGTAATTTCAGCCAATTCTGGGTTATCTGGAAAATCCCACATCGTACCGTGTCCGCCAGCATAGAAGATGGCATCGTATTCCGATGGATTTATTTGACTGGGATGCAATGTATTTTCGATTTTGGTAACTTTATGGACATCTTCCAAAAATGCCTTATTAATTGGATCTTCGCGATCGATTCCAATCATAGGTGCTTTACCACCTTGAGGACTGACATATACAACCTCTAAACCTGCGCGATCGAATACTGCTTCAGGGTGAGTAACTTCTGGAAGATAAAAACCTGTTTCTTTTTTTGTATTACCAAGAGTGTCGTGACTGGTTAATATCAGCAAAACTTTCTGAGACATAATAACCTCGTATTTAAGTAAGGGTAAGCTTTTTAGGTTCGGGTTAAATCTTTTTTTGTCCCGATAAATTTATCCTAAACCGCATTTATCTAAAATACAAATAATGAAAATTAGAGTTATTTATAAATATATTTATGGATAATTTTAAAAAAAAGCGATCGCACCACCAGAAACACGATCGCTTATTATTTTTCATCTAACTTAACTTTACGAACAGTCTCTAAACTTTTTAGCATTAGGCATTCACCAAAGCCTATTTGTTCAATTCATCCCACGCCACTTTAGACACCTTGGCGATTACTGCTTCGCGGGTTGCCTCATCAGCCTGAGCATCTGATACAAACACTGCGATCGCTAAATGGTGACCATTCGGTAGCGTCACGAGTCCTGCATCATTGGTTGCAGCCGTCACTCCATTAACAGTGCTTGATGTACCAGTCTTATGCGCTACAACTGTTCCTTCGGGTAACAATCCTTTAATCCGCTTTGGGCCTGTAGAACTTTCTGTCATCAATTGCAGCAATAAGGCTTGACTAGATTTTGAAAGCCCTTGTCCTTCATGTAAGGCGCGTAATAAAACGATAGCTGCATCAGGTGTTGCATAGTTACGATACTGCAATTGCAATGTTTTGTCTTGCTGTATCTCCTTCTCTGGATTTGCAACAACCATTTCATTTACCCCAAGACTTTGCAAATACTGTGTCACAACCTTGCCCCCACCAATGAGTCGTAACAGCGCATCAGAAGATGTGTTGTCACTTTCAGAAACCGCGTACTTCAAGAGTTCAGTTAGACTAAACTCTTTCCCTTGGGAATTCTGCTCAAGAACTGTACTATCTGGGTTAGCATCACTTTCCTCAATACGAACTTTTTGATCTAGTTTTAATTTTCCTCGATCGACCTGAGCTAGCACAGCCATTGCAATGGGAAACTTATAAACGCTTTGCATCGGAAATCGCTGCTTTTCGTTAAGGAATAATACCGACTGTCCAGTTTCTAGTACTGTAGCTGTAGCCCCAACACGCCCTTGAGCAGTCTGAGCGATTTGCTCAATACGACTGCGTAATTCGTTTTCGTTACCAGTGTTAGATGTTACGACTTCCTTCGGTACATTAGTTTGGCTGTCTCGATCGCTCTTGATGGTATTGGCATTACTGCCTGTATAGCTAACCGTTAATAAAGACAAGCAAAATATGCAAAGCCATACTTTTCTTTTAATCATTGTTTGAATCATAAGCCTGGAATTGGATCGGTATATTCTTCGGTGAGATCGAGAAAACTTTCTGGATATCATAACAATAAAGGACGATCGCTTTGTTTCTGAGGAAGCGAGCGCGACCTTTGGCTACACTTATTGCTGAAGCTAGATTTCGTTGAATTACTATGCGTTTAAATACTGCTTTAATAATATTTATCTAAAATACAAACAATAAAAAATAGAAAGATCCATAAACATATTTATGGTTAATTTGGAATGGTATCGTAGCTTTATCGCTGTCTATCAAGTAGGCACAGTATCGGGTGCAGCACAGGTTTTATATTTAACACAGCCAGCCGTCAGTCAACATATTGCATCTTTAGAATCGGTATTGGGGATTAAACTATTTGAAAGAATGCCCCGTCGAATGTTACCGACAGAAGCAGGAAAGCGTTTATACAATCAAGCGATCGCAGCAATTGAAACTTTAGAAGCGATCGCCACTCGAAATACTTTTGCTGATACACAATCTCTAATTCGTTTGGGTACACCACAGGAATTTTTTAGCGAATGGTTAGTTAAACGTCTCCCTGAAGATGACAAAATCAGATTTACGATCCAGTTTGGTTTGGCTGACGAATTAATCGAACAATTAGTAGCAGACGACTTAGATTATGTAATTGCCACTCAAAAAATTGCGCGCTCAGAAATAGAATATCAACCAATTTATCAAGAAAACTTTTGGTTAGTTGCCCCTCCCAAAACCGAAATTCCCATCCAAAGAGAAATTTTACAAATCGATTTAACTCCCCTTGAAGAATGGTTAACCAAACAACCGTTAATTTCTTATGCTGAAGAATTACCAATTATTAGGCGTTTTTGGCGTGTAGTTTTTGGCAGGCGATCGCAAATGCAAGCGCAATATATCATTCCCGATTTACGCGGTATTCGTAGCGCGATCGCTTCTGGACTTGGTTATAGTGTCTTGCCTGATTATCTTTGTCAGCAATGGATTACTGAGGAAAAATTAGCACTTATTCTTAAACCTACTAAAGCTGTAACTAATCAAATTTGGTTAGCATATCGTAAATCTGAAAGGCAATCTCAGCAAACAGCTTTACTTCTTGAAGTCGTAAAATTTTAGTTAAGTAATATTATTTCAATAACAAAAAAGTAGTAGAAGAAAATTTTGCTCATCTACTACCTCAATCTAGCAATGCCTATTTAATTAAGATTGTTCGAGTTGTTTTAAAAGCGCGATCGCCTCTTTAGCCTCAAATCCTTCTGCCCAATTCAAAGACGTTTTGTGGTATATGCTATCTTTAAGCCCTAAGTCTGCTCCCCTTTCCACTAACAATTTAATAAGTTCTACATTGTTATCCGCAGCAGCTGCATGTAGAGGAGTGCAGACTAATTCTCCAGAACTAAATGCGTTAACATTAGCACCTCGATCTAAAAGAGCGATCGCATTGTTTGAAAACAATTTTTTTCAGCCAACCAGAAAACGCTTGTGGCTTTTGAAGTTTTGACAAATTCAGATAAGCCTCAACAAAAGCTTCCTGTGCTGCATCTTCTGCTAGTTGCACATTACCCAAGATCGAGTAAGCATAACCTACTGCTAGATTTTGAAATTGTTGAATAATTTGGTTATGGGCGCGTCGCTCACCAGCCTGCGCTTTGTTGACTAAATGAGTTATCTCTTCCTGCTTCAGTTTTTGGGTCATCTCGAATTTCTTGTTGTCTCTGTAAATAAGACCCAAGTTTGCGAGCAAAGGTTTGTAATTTTAGGGAATCGCTTCTGGACTTGGTTATAATGTCTTACCAGATTATCTTTGTGTACATATTTAATTTGTATTTATCAAATAACGATCGCGTCTAGACGTTATGATATTTTTTAGTTAAGTGCGATCTCTTTTTTAGATCAAAATTAAGACATAACGTTTAATTCAAATAAAGCAAGGGTTTGTCTATGTTTGCTCAACTTCCAGAGTCTCGAATGCACTGGATTCGGTGGATACTGACCATTGCATGGCTTCTTGTCATTGCTTCCCTATTTTTTGATCCCTGGACATCAGCATTAACCGAACCCAATCATCCCTGGAGTCCATTACGGCTACCCAGTGATTGTATACAGGTGCAAGGGGTATGTTTAGTTGAGCAACCCTACCCTCTAGGAACGACTATCTTTTGGGGAGCTATTGTCCCAGCGGCAATCTTTATTTTGTTGGTGTTTGGACATGAGCTATGGAGGCGGATTTGTCCTCTATCTTTTTTATCTCAGATTCCTCGCGCTTTAGGCTGGCAACGACAATTTAAACGGGAAAATAAAAAGACTGGGAAAGTGCGCTACGAGTTGGCAAAGGTTAACGCCGATTCGTGGCTAGGTCGCAACTATCTTTATGTACAATTTGCTTGGCTGTTTGTAGGATTGTGTGGGCGAATTTTATTTTTTAACGCCGATCGCCTTATACTAGCTGGTTGGATGCTGTTCACGATCGCAGCAGCGATCGCTGTCGGTTATTTTTACGGTGGGAAGTCCTGGTGTCAATACTTTTGTCCCATGGCACCTGTGCAAAGTATTTATAGTGAGCCTGGTGGCTTGTTGAGTAGCAAAGCTCATATGAGTACTCAGTCCATCACCCAATCGATGTGCCGTACGGTACAACCTGATGGTCAAGAGCAGAGTGCTTGTGTAGCCTGCCAAAATCCTTGCATTGACATTGATGCTGAACGCACCTATTGGAATAGCTTAAATAAGCCTGAAACCACCTTTTTGCGCTATGGGTATGTGGGTTTAGTGATTGGCTATTTTTGTTATTACTATTTATATGCAGGCAACTGGAACTACTACTTTTCTGGTGCTTGGCTACGACAAACCGATCAGCTAGCTTCTCTGTTTAGCCCTGGACTTTACTTATTTGGGCAGGCGATTAATATTCCCAAACTAGTTGCTGTTCCGCTTGTACTGGGAGGATGCACTGCGCTCAGCTATGGGGTTGGACGGTGGATCGAAAAACGTGCCAAATCTTACAGTCGGCGACATCATAGCAAGCTGACAAGCGATACAATTCGACATCGCATTTTTACCCTTTGCACCTTTGGTATTTTTAACTTCTTCTTTATATTTGGGGGTCGTCCCTTAGTGCAGCTTCTACCCTGGTCGGTGCAGTATATCTATGATCTGGGTTTGGTCTCCCTCAGTACTCTCTGGCTCTACAAAACTTGGAGGCGCAGTCCCGATTTCTATGCTCGTGAAAATCTTGCTAGTCGATTCCGTAAACAATTAGAGAAATTACAGCTTAATGTTTCACAGTTTTTAGAAGGGCGTGCGCTTAGTGACCTTAATACTCACGAAGTCTATGTCTTAGCCAAGGTTCTGCCTGGCTTTACCCGCGAGAAACGACACCAAGCCTATAAAGAGGTGGTACGAGAAGCATTGGAAGAAGGCTATGTAAACTACTCCAGCAGTTTGGAAATCTTGCAGCAAATGCGTCGAGAATTAAATATTACCGATGATGAACACCGTATCGTGTTGGACGAATTGGGTATTGAAGATCCAGAATTGCTCAATCCCAACCGTCAACGTAGTTTAGAAAATCAGATTCGCTTGAGTGGTTACCGCAAATCCTTAGAACGGCTAATATTGCTACAAAGCAAACAACCAGATTTCCAGACATTGGAGCAATTATCAGCTCAAGATTCAGCTGAGATTCGTTCTCTGCGCCGTGAATATTCGATCACACCACAAGAAGAAGAATGGATCTTAAGTGGGTTTGCGGCTAATAACGGTAGTGTCAAAAAGGCAGAGTTTCTCCTGGCTCAATTGCCCGAATTGATTGATGGTTATCGCGCCTTAAATCAACCCATACTTCAAGAGCATCAAGCGGTGTTAACGCTGCTTCGAGAAAATCTTAAGCACAAAAAAGAACTGATCGTGCGCTCAATCCTAGAAACACTGACAATCCTACAAAATGATCCAGCTACTCCAACTTTGGCACAGTCCTTACAACAGGCTTCACCTGCGGTTTTAATCGAAATTCTAGAACAGGAAGACTGGAGCGATCGCCTACCACGAGAGATACTGCAATTTTTGACTCAACCTGGAGAAACTCCCGTAACTTGTTCTCTAGAAGCATCTTCGGCAGAGATTTTAGGTCATTTAGAAGCTCTGGTACAGGAACAAAATCCCCTAATTCAGGCTGCTGCGCTCTATATGATTGCTCAATTGGATACAGAACGCGCTCAGGCGATCGCGAAGCGTAGGCGGAGCCTAATCGCCCGCGATCGACATCATGAGTTCAGTCCTCAGCTTATGCAGGAAACAGCCGAACGGCTACTGTCTTTGCCAACACCCAAGCCATCCCTGACCGAATTTTCTACCTTAGAGAAGCTGGTTTATTTATTCAACAGCGATTTCTTTCACCGAATGCAGAGTGAAACGTTAATCTCCCTAGCTCATCTGGCAGAAGTGAGAATTTACTCTAGCGGGGAGGTGATCACAGAAGCAGGAGACACCTGCCGAGAATTATTACTTTTACTCGAAGGCAATGCTAATATTCACTATCAAAATCAAACTGGGGCCCAGATTCGTGTTGAACAGCTTCAGCCTGGGCAAACGCTGGATGAACTAGAAGTTTTGGCACATAGTACCTCGGAAAATACAATCATTGCAGACAGCGAAAAGACACGTATTTTAGCAATTCCCGTTGATGCCTTTGACGATTTACTAGACAATGATCCTGATTTTGCACGGCGAGTTTTGGAATTAGAGAGTCGTCAGCTACAGCGATTTGTGCGATCGGTGCAGTCTCCTTAAAATAAGTTACGGTTTTTTGTCAAGTGCGATCGCTCTCTTGTATTAAAATAATCCACGTTTTTTCATGGATCGAGTGGACTTTTAACACCTCTCGTACCACGATTTAGTACATGGGTGTAAATCATCGTTGTTTAAATTGTCCGAACCATTGAAATAAGCTTCTGAATCATTTTCTAATTTGGATGTTATTCCAGAAAAATTTTAGATGGCTCCGACATTTATACTGAAAATTTGCAGTTAATAAGCCTATACAAGGTAGTTATACATAAATTGTAATGAACAAGAAATATATAGTTTTCCTTGATAATCAACGCATCGGAACCACTCAATTCGAGAAGGCTGATGCACCTATGGGTGTTGTTATGGGGCTAATAGAATTTGAAGGAGTGGCTTCTCCTTATCATCTCATTCACAATTATTGCGAGAATAATAATGTGACCATTAATGAGCATGACCCAGAATGCGAGGCCATATTCACACAATCTATTAAAGGACTCAAAGTGTTTAATGAAGCTGGGGTAGAGATAAAAGGTGAGGGCGTAATAGTATCTGGATTCAAAGACGAGGGCTACTATATAGATATCTTCGGCATTCCTTATCCGTTTTATGGCGAGGAGTTTTCTCATCATAGTGAGACATACTGAAAATGGATGACTTAAAAGCATCGCTTACTTATTATGCTTCACGTAAACTCAATCATCCTGTGTTAGTCGCATGACAACGATTTGGATTGATGCGCATTTGTCGCCTGCGATCGCAACTTGGATTACAGACAAATTTGGATTTACCGCAGTAGCCTTACGTGATCTTAAATTGAGGGATGCAGAAGATCCCGAAATCTTTGAAGCTGCAAAAGAGCGATCGCATCTCATCTAACCTAAAATCGTTATAGTTTTTAATTATTAATTGGAGTGGCTTTGGTTACCGAACCATTATTGACACCCATCGTAAAGTTCAAAGGTGTATCAGGATAGCTTTGAGAAACCTGTCGATAAACACTGTAGTTGGTCGGCAGGTTTAATCTTTCGCCATCGCGATCGAACTTGACTCGGTATTCTATATTTTGCCCTAATTCGAGCTTACCAATCTTTTCACCAGGGCTTTTTTTGCCAGCTTCGATCTCATCGACAGATGGTTTAGGGGGTAATTTAGGCCACCAAACATCTTTTTCATTTTCTTTCCTCACTGCTCCCTCTGGCTCTACTCCGTTGACGGTAGTTAAAGAAGTTGACTCGAACTCCTGATAATGACCTCTTTTATCGTCTGTGGGAGCGTTAGAGTAGTTTACTTTCCAAGTGTAGGTGGCTTTAGCAGTTGCCTCATATTCCCCTGCACCAGATTCACTTGTTCCACAGCTATTCATGGCGATCGCCAAGCTTAAACCTGCTGTGGCTAGGCAAATACGATTAAATTTTCTTCGAGTAATAAATGGAGAAATTTTGCTCATAAGTATTATTTTAGATATTGTCTGGTAGAATTTTTTGCTGATTAGCAATTTAAACTAATTTTGGAAAAATTTTAAAATATTTTAGAATATGTGATTATTTTTATGGTAATACTGTATTGTATCTGATTGATTACGATGAAGATGGTCAATTGGGCGATCGTCGGTAAGTAATTGATAAATTAAAGTCAGAAGGCTGCGATCGCTTCCTTCTCGATTTGTAGGTAAAGTTTTGGCTGAATGATAGCTTGCCACAAAATACCCCCCTTCTGTATGTTCGCTGAGAGATAGTTGTTGAATCAAGTCATATTTATTCATTTTATTGATGATGAGTTTAAATTCTGGAGCAATTTTTGAGTAATATAAATAGAAGAGGTCTTTTCATTGTTGTTTCTAGGGATTTGCATTTAGCAATATTTGAGGGACTCGATGTTCTATTTTAAGCTATGACGGGATCTTGACAGATTTTACAGATTTAATATATATTATTGGGTTAATAATTGTTATTAAAATTACTATTAAAACTATAATGCTAGGCTTAACTATTAGATTTAGCTATGATTTTTATCATAGACTTTAAAAGAAGTTGTATGTCTTTCAATATAAATGAGCTTAGTCATCAAGAATCTCGTATTTTAGTTTGGTCACAGCGTAATATAGAAAATTTTATTTTCAACTCTTGTTTATTTGAATTTGAAGATATTATTAATGAAGTTGACTTAGCTAATATTATTTCACCTCCACAATATAGTTGCGGTGGTAAAATCGTCAAAAAGTTAGTCAAAAACAATACGCAATATTTTAAATCTCTAGCTAATCTGAATCCATATTTTCAGTCTATTTATTTAGAACAAGAGTATGATATTTTCTTTACAATTTTAGACTTTCCTCAGAATTTATCTTCAATCAATTTATTAAAAAATTGGCGTGAAAAGTGCCATTTTTCCGTGTGTTATCTCATGGAAATTTGGCACAAAGATCTCCCAAAGTTAAAAAACTTTCTTCAATTCTTTCAAAACTTTGATTTAATTTGTCTCGGTCACTCTGAAATAGTAGATGATGTTCAGAAAATTATCAATCGTCCTTGCATCTATCTCCCTCCTGGAGTTAACGCAGTCAAGTTTTGCCCAGATTGTCAAACAAGCGATTGGCGAAGCCAGCGCGGAGCGCATCGCTCAATCGATTTACTTAATTTAGGCAGACGTTCGGATGTAGTTCATCAAGCTTTATTAGAATTAGCCGAGCAGACAGATTTTTTCTACTACTATGACTATATTAGCGGTGCTGGACAGCGTAGCGATCGCCATCAAGAACATCGAACTTTAATTTCTAATCTGCTTAAGAGTAGCCGTTATTTTATTACCAATTATGCCAAGGTCAATAAGCTGCAAGAAACTCATGGACAGCAAGAAATTGGCTACCGTTTTTTTGAAGGAGCAGCAGCAGGGAGTGTTTTGCTTGGCTGTCCTCCCGATAATCTAGCTTTTAAACATTATTTCGATTGGGATAATGCCATAATTCCCATTGACTTTGATGAACGCAATATTGCTAAAATCATTGCTGAACTCGATTCGCAGCCAGAACTTTTAAAGCAGATCCAGACTGATAACGTGGTAAATTCTTTGCTTAGACATGATTGGGTATACCGATGGGAACAAGTGTTGAGGAAATTGGGTATGTCACTCACTCCAGGTATAAAAAAACGTCAAGATAAATTGAAAGAACTTGCTCAAACCTATATAAAAAGATAGTTGCGGTACTTTTGATGGTCTATTATCTAGTTAATTTCTTGGAGATCGAGTTTCCAACTTAGGCAATCGGTTGTGTTTTAATTCGAGGCAAATTTATAATTTTCAAATGAATTGCAATTTTTTTGCATATGATTTAGGATTGAATCCTAGAACAAAAACTGAAAAATTAATTAGCCTCTTCAAGAAATAACCTAGGAGATGATCCATGAATAATCCTTATTTATTGGAACAAAGACCATTTCAAAACAATCGACAGACAGAAATTGAGCTTAAACTCAGAGTGCCTCAAAGCTATCATCAAGAACCGATTATTTCTCAGCTAATCTCGGAATATCAGCTCAAAGTTATTTTTTTGTCAGCCATTTTAGGCAAAGATGGTCAGGGAGACGGCTGGTTTGGACTTAAAATCTTAGGCACTATTCAACAAATTAATAATGCTTTGATTTATCTTTCAGAATTAGACATCGAAATTTGGCACGAACCAGATTTAGAACTAGATGGTTGGTAAGTATAATCGTACAAAATTAGATTAGGACATTAATAGTAATCGGCTCGTAAGTAGGAAATAGGAAATAGGAAATAGGAAGTAGTATTTCAAAGATGTCCTAACGTTTTTACGTAGAGCTATATTAGCGTAAGCCTGATGTGAATTAGCTGCGTTCATAAAGAGATACTATTTTCTGAGCAAAATTTAGTACCAGCCTAAATATTTTAAGCGTCTAGCACCAGCTTGATTTCTTGGGGATTGAGTTTTAAACTTAGGCGATCGCCATAATTGAGCTGAGGTATAGGAGGCGCAATTATTTCTATAATTGAAGCGTCTTGAAAATGGCCGATTTTGGTTTCGGGGTGAGGATAGTAAACTAATCCTTCGTAGTTAATATCTTGATGGGTAACTACACAGGGCGAAAAAGAAAAAGTTTCGGCTGGATATTTGGGATGCCATTTCACTAGGGGGAAAGTATATTGGGGCTGGAATACTTTAAAGGTATAGGGTGCAATAGAGACATTGACTGTACCGAGATAGTAGCCACTAAGATCCAATCCCAGTTCCCGAAACAAAGGTAACTGCATCTCTAAAGTTCCCCTGTCATAAGGACTATTTAAGGCTTGTCCTGAAGCCACCTGATGTCCTGGCGTAACTATTCCCGTTAAAGTGATTAAATTCGATTTTGTCATAAATTCCAAGCCGACTGTAGCTAATAGTTTACGTTAGAAGTAAAAATACTTAGCAATTAAAGAGAACATCGATCGCTAAAATAAAATTAACTTCTGACATAATTATTGATGAATACTTTTCCCGAAACTTTAGACGCAGCAGTAGAACAGGCAAAAGCAGCTGCCCAAAGAGCGATCGCCGATGGTTACAAACTGGTTCAGGTAGAGTTAGTCGTGCCTGAAATTGCCTTACAATCTGAGGCATTAGCCTTGGAGTTTGCCCAACTGTTTGCCACGACTGGTTCACGGGTAAAGGTGATGTTTCCCGATACAGGTGCATCTGCTCTAGCCAAACGTAATTGGGGTGAACAGCCTTTTGCTGTGACAGATCTGGGGAGTCGCTTTACCTCGATTGAAACCCAGATTGCTGAAGAAGATGAAATCTTTATTGTGGCTTGTCCTTCGGCGGTAGAAGTGGAACGAGTCGAGAAACTAAGTCAATTGGCAGGCGATCGCCCTGTACTTTTTCTGATTCCCCAACTAGAAGATGTTGCAGTGGTGGGGATTGGTTTAGCAGCAAGACAGTTACGCGATCGCTTTATTAAGAATATCTATTCCTGCTACTATCTGCGCCCTCTTGAAGAAGGGGCAATTCTCCGCTGTCATCCTTCACCTTGGCAAATTTGGCTGGAGCAAGAATCTGGCTATGAACTGGCGACAGAATTAACTACTAAGCCCATGGGGGAAGATTTAGAGCGATTAATGATCGGCTTAACTAATCCTCAAGCAGCAGACGGTGATGGTAAGCCGTCTCAGAAAAAGACGAGTTTATTAAGTAATTTACAAAAGTTTCTGAATGCTCTTAGTCAATAATGTAAAGGGCTATGCCCTGGCTATTAGCTCTTAGCTGTGAGCTTCTTAGCTTTTTTGGTAATTTGAACATGTAATTTACAGTAGCTATTCAGAATTAATCAATGTGTTTAATCAATACAGGCTTTGCTTGGCTGCTAGTATTTTTGTGGCTCTATTGTTCAGCCTGTCGGGGTTTGGGTTATCTTTACAGGAATATACAATTCAAGATGATGCTAGACAGCATGTTTTTTGGCTACAGCGATTAAACGATCCTGAACTGTTCCCTGATGACTTAATCGCCGATTATTTTAGTTCGGTTGCTCCCGCTGGCTATAAATTTATCTATTGGCTAGCAAACTTATTTGGACTTGAGCCATTTGTTTTTAACAAGATCCTGCCTTTATTGTTGGGAGTTGGTACGAGTATCTATGTTTTTCTAGTTACTTTAGAAATTTTTCCTGTTCCCTTAGCAGGTTTCTTTGCCAGCTTGTTATTAAATCAAAATCTTTGGTTACTGGATGATCTGGTTTCGGGAACTCCCAGATCTTTTTTGTATATCTTATTCTTGGGTTTTATTTATCATCTGCTACGCCAACAACTATTGCCCTGTATCCTGTTGCTCGTCTTGCAAGGATTATTTTATCCTCAAGTATTATTAATCTCTGCTGGTATCCTCTGCCTCAACTTAATTACTCAAAAACAGGGTCGATATTTATATTTAACTGGCTTAATTGCTGCTGTGATTACTGTCGGCATCTACAAATTTCAGACTGCCGAATTTAGCCAAGTAATTACTTTAGCCCAAGCTAAACAACTGCCCGAATTTTATCCCGCAGGTAGAAGTGCGTTTTTTAACGATAACCCCTGGTATTTTTGGCTGGTGGGTAAACAGAGCGGTTTCTTCCCGTTTGAATGGCAATATTTTTTAATGTGTTCTTTTGGTTTATTGCTGCCGATCATTACTAAGTTTCCCCGACAATTTCCTCTGGTTAAACAACTCAACCAGCAAGCCAGAATAATTTGGCAAATTATCATCACTTCTTTTGTCTGGTATGCCCTATCACATTTGATGTTATTTCGTCTTCATCTTCCTAGTCGTTATTCACAACATACCAATCGCCTGGCGATCGCTTTACTTTCAGGAATCACGCTGGCGATCCTGCTACATAAACTAATACAGAGATTTGCAGCTAATTCACCTACTCGTCAGTTAATCATAATAGCGATCGCTCTTAGCGCATTACTCTATCCCACCTACGCTGTTCAAGCCTATCCCCATCGACTAGGTTATGTGACAGCCAAAAACCCAGAACTCTATCAATTTCTCCGACAGCAGCCTAAAAACATCATTATTGCTACTTTGAGTGAGTCAGGAGACTTTATTCCCAGCTTTGCCCAACGTAGCGTGTTAACCGCCAGAGAATACAGTATTCCTTATCATTGGGATTACTACCAGCAAATTCGCCAGCGTACCCAGGATTTAATCCAGGCTCAATATAGCTCGAACCAAGCAGATGTTCAACAGTTTATCCATCAGTATCAAGTCGATCTCTGGCTCATAGATCCTACAGCTTTTACCGCCGAATATCTCCAGCAAAACGACTGGCTCAGGCAGTTTCAGCCACAAACCCGACAGGCGATCGCCAATCTGAAAAAACCATTAGCGATCGCCCAAAAAATTGACCAGTGCAGTATTTTCTCAACCTCCAACCTCAATGTACTAGACAGCAAATGTTTACTTAAAAACTAGCACGCCTTAAAGTATTGCCAATCTTAACTAAACATCTGAATATCTAAATCTGGGCGTAAAGCGTGAGCCTGATGTAGATAACGATGAACAATAGCTGATTGAGCGACAGAAGTATTAACCTGAATTAGGATTCTGATGCAACGTTTAAGACTACCTTTGACATGCATCTGTTGAAGATCGATTAGCGGAACATGATTCCAACCAGGGCGTTTTCTGGCAACAGCAGCAGGAAATATAACATCAAGATCGGCTGTGACGGTAAAAAATACACAGACTATATCTTCTGGCCGAAACAAGTTGTGAGCCTCAATTTCAGCGATTAGCTCATGGACTGCATCACTCATAGCAGCCTCTGTATTCTCAGTTACGGTTGTTGCCCCACGAATGCCTCTTACTCGCCATTCAACCATTTTCTTCTCCCCTAATTTGGTTTTTTTGTTGATCCATCAGATAATTATTGCGAATTCCGCTATTGATTTTTCCACTCAATCATAATGGAATCATCAAACGCAATGAAGAAAGATTTCAAATAATATTGGTTTAATTATCTAACTTAAGAGCTTCAAACCTGGTTGTGATCCAGCAACAGTAGTAGTTTAGGCGAAAAATATTTATTTATTGACTGGTGGGAGTATGTTTTAGATCACAAAGATGAGGCAACAAGAGCTATTAAAATATGTTTTACACAATTTTCAAATGACATAGCTCAAGAGGATTTAGTATTAGCATGAAATCTTATCGTTTAACTGCAAAAGATCGCGCCGATCTTAGCCGTCTGGTGGCAATGCAAACCAAAACTTTAGGCGAAATTTTACGAGAGGCAGATTTAGTCTCGCCCTGGCAAATTGAGTCAGCATTACAGGATAAAATGCAGCATCCTGAGTTGAGAATCGGCGAAATTCTGGCACAAAAAGACTTAATTAAGCCTGAAACTGCCAACTTTTTCGTTCAAGATTGGACAAAAGCAATTGTTGAAGCAGAAAAGAATACCCTGGGCTATTATCTCCAACAAGCTGCAATTCTCGATCGCGAACAAATTGAGATAATTTTAGCCGAACAGAGAGCTTCTGGAATTCGTTTTGGTACAGTTGCCGTATTTCAAGGATTTATCAAATCAACTACCTTAGATTTCTTCTTAGCTAATTTATTCCCTGAAGAATCTGAAATATCACCTTTTATTAATCTGCACCAAGGTTATTCATTATTTTAAGATTATTTAAGTAGGTAGGCAAAATAATTGATCAAACCCCTACCCTTAGAGCTATTTGTCCTAAAGGATTCCTAAAGGATTAGCTCCTTCGTCCTAAAGGATACCGCTCCGCATATCGCGTCACCGCTCCGCATATTACTCGTTACTCGTTACTTGTTACTCGTTACTTGTTACTTGTTACTCCCTAACCTCATTTCCAATTTAATTACACCCACCTACTTAAGCAAAGATATCTAATTTATCCATCTAAATCTCCTTCCATTACGGTAGCAAGTGCCTTGCTGGTATTATCTTTAAACTCTTGAACATTAACTTGCTCTAAGATAATAATTGCCAAAATCATCATTAATGCTTGGATTACAAATACCAACCCATAGGAGATCAAAGCAACATCAAAGATGCCTTTGCCAATATCTAAAATTACGCCTCCAATCAAGGTAGCTAATCCCCTAGACATAGCTTGAGCTAATCCCCAAGCACCAATAAAAGTCCCTGCGGTTTTGGCAGCGGTTAAGTCCAACATCAAGCTAATGCCGCCAACGGTAGCTATCCCCGCAGCAATTCCAAATAACATAACTGCTAATTGCAGCATTTTTGGTTGTTGAGTGAAGCCAGCAGCCACAATTAAACCAAAACACAAGGCAACTAGAATACAGCCAATTTTAGTAGTTGGTTTTTTACCCAGCCCTGGGATAATTAAAAAACCTGTAAAACTATAACCGAGTAAAATTCCTATCCCCCAAAAAGCATTAAGCTGAGTAGTTTCGCCAATACTCATCCCAAACACTTCACCGCCATAGGGTTCAAGTACTGCTTCCTGCATAAACAAGCCAATAGTCAGTACAGACAAGAAAGCGAAAAAAATGCCTGTTTGACGACTAGTAGTTAAGATTTGCAGCGCCCGACTAAGATTGATACTATCATCGCGATCGCCAGTAGTACTATTATTAAATCGCGAATATCTTTTTTCTACTCCCCAAGTGGCAATAATCGCCAAACTTAAAACTAAAAAAGGAACAAAGCTAAACACAGAATTAATTGGTGGCTGTAGAATTTCCATCGGAATATTCCCCGCCGAGATTCCTGCTGCTTCAATTTTTTTAAAGACAATACTACCCGTAACTCCTCCCACTACAATTCCCACCATTAACATCGACCAAACGATCGCAATTAATTTAGAACGTCTCGATTCTTCGGTAATATCCACTAGTAAAGCAGTAAAGGGTGTTGAGCTACAGCTAACCCCCAAACCATAGATAGCCATAATTAAGCCCAATAATGCACTCCAGCCGATAGTTTGACTATTCCATTGCCAACCACCACTAGCTTCTACTACATCCCCTAACTGCCATACCACCTGCACCGCCAGAAATACCGCTAAACCCAAGATCGCTGTTCCGAGTAAAACATAATTAGTCCGATGCTTGCCCAACAGTGGTTTACGATCGGATAATTGCCCAAACCAGACTCTGGCAGGGGCAATAAATAACGAGGTAGCTAAAATTGCTCCTGTAATGGTTGCAGGAATACCAAGTTCACTAATCATCACTCGATTTAAGACAGCAAGTGTTAACACCGCCATTAAACCAAGTCCCAGATTAAATAAGCCCAAACGAAAGATAGTTATTATTCCTATGGAACGTCTTGGGTAAACATGATGAGATTTAGAAACATTTTCAATAGTCATTATATTGTGGTTAATTAATCTGTTATGTGAGTAAGTATTAGTAATTCTAGTAATTAATTTATTTATACAAAAAAAAGCGATCGCCTTCTCAATTTTAAAAATAAAGCGATCGCAAAATCCAACTGTCATCAAATTCATACCGATCAGTATCAGTAATACCACAAGGGTATATCCGAAGGTGTATCCTTTAGGACAATGTCAGTAATCAGTAATCAGTAATCAAATTATTCCTTGCCTATTTTCAACACCGCCATAAACGCTTCTTGTGGTACATCTACAGTACCAATAGATTTCATCCGCTTTTTACCCTTAGCTTGTTTCTGTAATAATTTCTTCTTACGAGAAATATCCCCGCCATAACATTTTGCGAGTACATCCTTACGCAGAGCAGGAATATGTTCACTGGCAATTATTTTTGCGCCAATCGCAGCCTGGATGGGAACTTTAAACTGATGACGGGGAATTAATTCTTTCAGCTTTTCGGTTAAAGCACGCCCAACATAATAAGCCTTATCACGATGTACGATCGTTGATAGAGCATCTACAGGATCTTTATTTACTAAAATATCTAGCTTAACCAGATGATCCGAGCGATAGCCTAACATTTGATATTCCATGCTGGCATAGCCTTTAGTCCGAGATTTCATCTGATCGAAAAAGTCTGTAACTACTTCTGCTAAAGGAAGTTCATAGATTAAGCAAGTACGACTTTGCGTAAAGTACTTCATGTCCTTAAAGATGCCTCGTCTGGTTTGGCATAAGTCCATGAGAGTACCGACATAGGTTTCTGGAGTAATTATTTCTACCTTAATAAAAGGCTCTTCAATTTTTTCTCTTTTTTGGGGATCGGGTAACAAACTAGGGTTATCAATTTCCATTACCTGACCATCTATCGTCGTGACGCGATAAATTACCGAAGGTGCAGTGGTAATTAATTCGAGGTCATATTCCCGCTCTAATCTCTCTTGGACAATTTCCATGTGTAACAATCCGAGAAAACCGCAGCGGAAGCCAAAACCCATCGCACTTGATGTCTCTGGTTCATAAGATAAAGCTGCATCGTTGAGTTTGAGTTTATCTAAAGCATCTCGCAAATCGGGATATTGGTCAGAATCAGTAGGAAATAAACCACAGAAAACCATCGGTTTTGCTTCTGTGTAGCCAGGCAAAGGTTGGGGTGCAGGAGCGTCTACTTGAGTAATAGTATCTCCAACCCGAGCATCTTCAACTGCTTTAATCGCCGCAGCAAAATAGCCTACTTCTCCTGCATGAAGTTCATCTACTTCTACTTGAGTGGGAGAAAGAATACCCAGTTCATCGATCACATATTCTTTCCCTGATGCCATCAGACGTACGTTATCGCCTCTTTTAACCGTACCATCCATCACGCGGAAGTAAACCACTACACCACGATAGGCATCGTAATAACTATCAAAGATCAAAGCTCGTAGAGGTTCAGCCACTGTATCTGCTGGTGGTGGTACTTGCTGCACGATCGCCTCTAAAATATCATTAATCCCTATACCAGCTTTAGCTGAGGCTTGAATGACATTACTACAGTCTAAACCCACAACGTCTTCAATCTCTTGAGCAACTCGCTCTGGTTCTGCTCCTGGTAAATCGATCTTGTTGAGTACGGGAATAATTTCTAAATCGTTTTCCAAGGCTAAATATACATTAGCCAAAGTCTGCGCCTCAACTCCTTGAGAAGCATCTACTACTAACAATGCTCCTTCACAGGCTGCTAGAGAACGAGATACCTCATAGGAAAAATCTACGTGACCAGGAGTATCAATTAAATTTAAGACATATTTTTGTCCATCTTTAGCAGTGTAATTCATCCTTGCTGCCTGTAGCTTGATGGTAATTCCCCGCTCTCGCTCCAAATCCATATTGTCAAGAAACTGCTCTTTCATCTGTCTTTGGGCAACAGTACCAGTATCTTGCAACATTCGATCCGCCAGGGTAGATTTACCATGATCGATATGAGCAATAATTGAAAAGTTGCGAATGCGAGATACAGGAACGTCAGTCATAAAAATTAATTAGAATTAATAATCTTTAAAAGTTACTATCTGATATATTGTAATGTTCATTTTTACTTATTTTCCAATCTGTAATAGATTTTGCATAAGTTAAGTTTTTATGAGCCAAGGTTTCAGTTTAAATAGGTAAAATGTAAAAAGAATCAGGAAAATATTTATGAATGACGATCTTCTCAGCGAAAATAAATTGGACAATGAAGCCAGAATTAAAGATAAGGTTAAAGTTTCTGTCGATCTGGACTTAGAAGTTTTAGAACAGATCAAGCATCTAACCAACGAACCTAGTCGGGTAATTGAAGCGGCGATTAAACAGTGGTTGCGAGGAGAGAGAAACGACAATACTGACTTAACTAGAACTTTCCAGCGTAATCCTCCTGTGCCACCTCAAGGAGAATGGAACGATTAACGGGATGAAGATTAAGTAAGGATAATTGATAATTGCCTGGGTGTCTCAAAGGTAGTTATTGCTAAGCTCTGACCAAGTTGGCGACACGAACTAGCACGATTTTGGGCGGGCGCAAAAGTTCTGTCGTTTCTTTTTTCTTTAAAACAACGTTTAAAGCCTGCTTTAGCTTCACGATGCTCATTATTCATGGCGATAAGTTACGTTGCCTTAAAGGACTACCTTCGCGTCGCGGGGGTTTCTATCCAACTAAATAGCACAAGCACCGAACTAAGCGGTGCGACACGAAGTTAGTGCTAAAGCATACCGCTTCGCATATCCTTTAGGGTAAACCCCATGAACAACTTTTGTCAAAACTGTAAAGGTTGCTCATTGTTTCTAGCTTAAATATCTATAGGTTATAGTTTCAGATGTAGTGATCTATTTTTTTGGTAAGTTTCCAAAAATACTATCTATTTACTAATGCTCCCTAAATTTAATTTAAACAATAATAGTAGTATTACTATGTCAGCCAGCAAGATTGAATGGCAATATCTGGGAGCAGAATTGGTTTTCACTCAGGATCTTGCTGGCAATTATCTCTCTTTTTGGTGGGCAAAGGCAGCAGAATACGACTTAAATTATGAAGAACTAAAAAACACGAGTTGCGAATCAGCCAGCAATAATATCTATGCTTCTCTGAGGGAAGTTTTTGCCCCCGTAGATACTATTGCTTATTTAGAAAAAATTCGTCGAGTTCTTAAGCGCCGTTTACCAGAGCAATGTTACTGTTTGTTTAAGTATCAAGAGATTTCTTATTCTTTTGAACTGATCATTAGCCCAATTTTACCTCCTCAAGGAGAGCCTCAAGCGGTAATAGTGATGGGTCATTTGTTGACAGAAACAGAGATGTTTTCTTTCACCGAAAATGAAGCCCCCGCAGCTATTTATAGCTATCAAAAACTACTTAGTCAGGTGGTACAACAAATCCGCCGTAGTCTAGATTTACCAACTATTTATCAGCAGACAGTGCAGAATATTGGTTCAACTTTCGCCACCAGTCGCTGTTTGATTTTGGCAAATCACCATAATATTACTCGTCTTTCAGTAGAAGCAGAATATTGCCGTGATGCATATGATTCAACCACTAAATATCAGATTAATTGGTACAACGAGACTCATTTACAACAGGCGCTAGGATCGAGTTCTCCCGTGGCGGTAGATTTTCTAGAACAAGATCTTTTACAGCGCAAATCTGCACTAGTAATCTCGACTAATAGCAGCAGTGAAGATAATGTTTTAATTTATTTGCAACAGTGCGATCGCTATCGCCATTGGACAACGGCAGAAATGGAAATGTTGCGCGAAATCGCCGAACAGGTAGAAGCAGCTATTTCCCTCGCCAAGCTCTATCGTGAAGTTGAACAGGCTAGTATTCAAGCAGAAGAAGCCAGCCGTCTAAAAAGCGATTTTCTGGCTAATACCTCTCACGAACTACGTACTCCCCTCAACGGCATCATTGGCTTTTTAAAATTACTCTTAGAAGGCATGGCTGATGATCCGCAAGAACAACGAGAATTTATTGAAGAAGCTTATAAGTCTTCAATTCACCTCCTCAATTTAATCAATGACATTCTCGATATTGCCAAGATTGAAGCTGGCAAGATGGAACTAGAATTAAATGAGATTGAATTAGACGAACTGTTTCAAGATGTCGATAATTTAATTAATACTCAAGCCAAACAAAAAAACCTTAACTTCCAGATTAAATCCCCTGCAACTCTGACTCCCGTTATTCTCTATGGTAACTATCAACGATTGCTGCAAATAATGTTGAACCTGATTAGTAATGGGATCAAATTTACTAAGGAAGGGGGTATCGTAGTTAGCGCGGAAGTTAATAATAAGAAAATAGAGTGCCAAGGGATTGAATTTCCTGGGATGGTTAAAATCAGCGTTGCCGATACAGGGATTGGCGTGTCATTAGAAAAGCAGGATAAACTGTTTGAAAACTTCTATCAAGTAGATGGTTCGCGGACAAAATCCTATGGTGGCACGGGTTTAGGTTTAGCTATCTCGCAAAAACTAGTAGAGGCGATGGGAGGCACAATTTCTTTTTACAGTATGGGAGATGGTTTAGGTTCAACCGTTACATTTACCATTCCTTTGAGTCATTTACCCGTGATCAAGACAGCTCAATCTGAAGGCTAATTAGTAATTACTGATTAGCACAGCGAAATCCCGCAAATATTTGTCTAACTTCGGGATGATACCAGTTGCGAAAACTAGTCCTCAAACTAACGCTATTGGTTGCCCAACTACCACCCCGCAACACTCGATGTCGATCATCAAAATATACTTGGGAGTAACCTGGATAGGGATAGGCGGTAAATTCTGGATAACTACCAAACCAAGAAGCTGTCCATTCCCAAACGTTACCCAACATATCCTGACAGCCATATTGACTAACTTCAGAATATGTATTCACAGGAGTTGTATGCCCAATTAAACGACTGTGGTTAGAGTGGTTGGAGTTGAGGGATGCTCCTAAAGCTGCTTTTTCCCATTCTGCTTCAGTAGGTAATCTTTTTTGGACAAAATTTGCATAGGCTGCTGCTTCGTAATAGCTTACGCCAGATACAGGATGATCTAGCCAATCAGCATGATTAGACCAATATAAAGGCTGATTAACAGGATATTGCTGTAACCATTGCCAACCTGCTTCACTCCAGTATTTCCGTTGTTGATAACCGCCTGCTGTCATGAATTGAGCGTATTGTCTACAGGTAACGGGATGGCGATCAATCCAATAGGAGTCTAAATAGATTTGATGAGCAGGGCGTTCATTGTCTAGAGCGTCTACGGCATTACTACCGAGAGTAAATTCTCCCCCTTCTACCTTAAGCATTTCCGTAACATCGATCGCAGTCGCAACTGTGTTTTCAGCTGAAATTAATTGAGCAGGATTAAAATTGGCGATATCTAAATGGCGCTGCTGATGTAACTGCCACAGAAAGGAAATAGTTTCACAGTGTTGGCTTTCATGTTGAATTAGCCATCGCCAAAGTCTCTCTTGTTGAGCAACAGGCGCAATTTCTAAATAAGCTAAAGTTTGACTTCTAATGGTCTGTAAATACTCTTCAATAGTCGCTACGGCAGGTAAGTTTTGACGCTCCTGTTTGGGTAATCCATCCGCAGCAAATAATCGCTGATATGCTGCGGGAAAGCTTAGGGCTAAATCAGCCAATTGTTCTAAAATCCAATAAGCTTCAGTAAAAGCAATATGACCAAAGTGCCAGCCTATCGGACTAAACTCTGGATGAACCTGCTGAAAAAATAATGATTCATCAATCTGAGTAAGTAAGTCTAAGGTATGCGATCGCGTTTGGATCAAAGCTGTGGCAATAGAATGTCTACTAGATAGAATTGACGCTGACTTCAAGATTTTCTCCTACACCAATAATACTTGCTTCGGGACAGCTCATCCACTCCCCTTTAAACATGGGTTCTGAGGCGATCAAAACTCCATTAGTTAAGAAATGATGATCTTTTATATAGTATAAAGTAGGACTCGCTTCGCGATTGGAATAGCGAGAAGCTACTAATTCTTTACCATTGCTTAAAATAATATTGGCAGAAAAAGCAATTTTGTCTGTATGTGCTAGCTTGATTAGGCGCGCGATTGTATGACCTAAAGCCTGTTGTAGACTGATATCGTGGTTTGTCTCGAATTCGTTGACGATTAGCGCAAAGATATGTTCTGAATCCGTAGTACCTTCAATACGTTGATAGGCAAAATCGTCTAGTTCATTGCGAATTGGTCGGTAAAGAGTTTTGCGGAAATTATCAATAAAGCCGTTATGTACAAACAACAGATTCTGATGTAAAAATGGCTGACAATTAATTATATCTACCGATAAATTAGAAGTCGCACTGCGTACATATCCTAAATAACAGGATGATTTAATGTAGCGTCCTAGCTGAGGTAAATTAGCATCATTCCAAATGGGCAACACATTTTTGTAGGCATAAGGCGGATTTTCTGGCTCGCCATACCAACCAATGCCAAAACCATCGGCATTAAGTAACCCTGCGGTCATTTGCTGAGGCTGATAACTTTGAACAACTAAAGAATGTTCGGGTTTGAGTAATATACGGTCTAGTTGAATTGAAGAACCAAGATAACCTAATAATCGGCACATTATTAATGATGCTGGAAATAAAATAGATTTGTTAATGTTAAACGTTTTTGAGCTGTTAAGATTTAAGAGGATATCTGAAAAGTCTAATTGCTACGTTTCCAGTGGGTAGATCCCCCTAAATCCCCCTTGTTAAGGGGGACTTTGATTCCGATTCCCCCCTTGTTAAGGAGGGCTAGGGGGGATCTGCTAGGGTCTAAGCATAACAGAATTGAGTTCTCAGACATCCTCTAAGCTTTTCCTGAAGTAATGCCAGTAATGCTGCCAATTTATCTCCGACAACCAAACCAAGTTTGTAATTGTTGACGACAGGATGTTTCTTTTATTCCTGCCAATACTTCTAAACGATGATTGGAACAATAGCTATCAGGTAAATTGGTAACAGTACGTATTGCTCCAGTTTTGGGGTCATCAGCACCATAAACCAGCAAACCTAAGCGAGAGTGAATTATTGCCCCCGCACACATTGGACAAGGTTCTAGAGTAACGTAAAGGGTGCAGTCTTCTAGATAAAAACTCTGTCTTTTTTTAGTTGCAGCACGAATTGCTAAAATTTCTGCATGAGCTGTGGGATCATACTCCCTAACTTTACGGTTAGCAGCTTCAGCAATTAGATTACCTTCGCGGTCAATTATGACTGCACCAACGGGGACTTCTCCTAAATCTCCTGCGGTTTGAGCTAGCTTGAAAGCAAATTCCATCCAGCGACAGTGAGTTAGGTAAATATTATAGTCTAGTTGTCCTACATCGTATTTTCTTGAAGATTGCCCCTTTTTAGCCATTAAATAAAACCAGTCAGAATATATAAAATTGCAGATAGTCTGGTCAAAGAAAAATATTAGACTGATCTTAAATCGAACTTGATTAAATACTGCTCTTAGATAATTTACCCATGGAAATAACTGCCATATCACCTATTCTAGAACGCCTTTTTAATCACGAAGATATTAAACATGATGTAGAAGAAGCTTGGCAAATTAGAAACTCGCAAATACATTTACTGGTTATCCTGTCAGAGGATCGTAATTGGCTAAGATTGCTTTCTCCCATTGCTAGTGCTGATGAAGCTCAATCTTTGTTGCCTCAGTTGTTAGAGGACAATTTTGATGCGACTCAAGAAGTTCGCTATGCCTTCAATCAAAACGTTCTTTGGGGTGTATTTCAGCATCGCTTAAAAAGCTTAACTACCGAAGATTTAGAAAGTGCGATCGCTTCTTTGATCTCGCTAACGGAAAAAGGTCTGTCTCAACCTTTTAACCAGGTAATTGAAAGGCAAATTAGACAAATTGTTCAAGCAGCCAAAGCCCAAGGGCAAAGTTTAGAATCGACCTATCAAACTATCGATCGCTTTTATCAAGAAGGAGTTATGGGTGGTGTGGATCAAGATCCCGCTCAACGAGAACAGTTTTTGGCTGCGTGGAAAGCTCAACTACAGCGTTTGTGGTCTGAGGTTTAGGCTGGCTAATAGCTAATAATTTAATAATTATATGAACGAGCAATTATCTGTTACTGACAATTTCCAGGAAAAGGATTTAATTTCAATTCTGCGTGAAGACTATGCCAGATTTCCTAAAAATCAGACCTATGATATTTATGCAGATAATGTTTATTTTAAAGATCCCTTAAATGAATTTAGAGGACTTAAGAAATATCGCTTAATGATTAGTTTTCTGGGTACTTTCTTCAACAACATCAAAATGGAAGTTCACAGTGTTGAGCGAGAAGGAGAATTAATTAACACAGAATGGACGCT
Organism: Pleurocapsa minor HA4230-MV1; assembly: GCA_019359095.1. Lineage (NCBI taxonomy): Bacteria > Bacillati > Cyanobacteriota > Cyanophyceae > Pleurocapsales > Pleurocapsaceae > Pleurocapsa > Pleurocapsa minor. The sequence continues at coordinate 101,096 of JAHHHZ010000011.1, forward strand.
GCGGATGACTCCTCCTCTACCTTGGCAGCCACGTCTAGCTATTCCTGGCAAAAGCGAACTTAAGGTTAATCAAAATAACTTGATTGTCTCCCACATTGATTATTGGCATATTTCTCGCTGGTCAGTTTTACGTCAGAATTTCTTTTCGGGCAAAAAAGCGTCACAATAAAGTTAAGTAATGTAAATATATTTTAATTTGGGATCTAAATTTCATATGCGCGTAATTTTAATGACGGGTAAAGGCGGTGTGGGTAAAACTTCTGTTGCTGCTGCTACTGGTCTTCGATGTGCTGAGTTGGGCTACAAAACTTTGGTGCTGAGTACCGATCCTGCACACTCTTTAGCTGATAGTTTTGATCTCGAACTAGGACACGATCCTCAAGAAGTACGACCTAATCTTTGGGGTGCTGAACTTGATGCTCTGCGGGAATTAGAAGGAAATTGGGGTGCTGTCAAGCGATACATTACTCAAGTTTTACAGGCGAGAGGATTGGATGGAGTGCAGGCAGAGGAATTAGCAATCTTGCCAGGGATGGATGAAATTTTTGGTCTGGTGAGAATGAAACGTCACTATGATGAAGGCGAGTTTGATATTCTGATTATTGACTCTGCACCTACAGGAACAGCTTTGAGACTATTAAGCTTACCCGAAGTTGGTGGCTGGTACATGAGACGCTTTTATAAGCCATTACAGGGGATGTCTGCTGCTCTAAGACCTTTGGTTGAACCATTCTTTAAACCTCTGGCTGGGTTTTCCTTGCCTGATAATGAGGTAATGGATGCACCTTATGAGTTTTATGAGCAAATTGAAGCTTTGGAGAAGGTTTTGACTGATAATACCAAAACTTCGGTTCGTCTGGTAATGAACCCCGAAAAAATGGTGATTAAAGAATCCTTACGCGCTCATGCTTATCTCAGCTTATATAACGTGGCGACCGATTTAGTCGTAGCAAATCGAGTTATTCCCAACGAAGTCAACGATCCCTTCTTTGAACGTTGGAAAGCTAATCAAGATATATATAAGCAAGAAATATATGATAATTTTCATCCCCTACCTGTAAAAGAAGCACCTCTATTTCCGACTGAAATGTGCGGTATGGAAGCTTTAGAAAAACTTAAAGAGATCCTCTATCAAGATGAAGATCCAACTCAGGTTTACTATAAAGAGAACACGATTAAGATTATTCAGGAGCAAGGAAATTATAGTCTCCAGCTATATTTACCAGGAATTCCCAAAGAGCAAATTCAGCTAAATAAAACTGGCGATGAGCTAAATGTGAGAATTGGTAATCATCGTCGTAATTTAGTTCTTCCTCAAGCATTGGCTGCATTGCAACCATCAGGGGCAAAAATGGAAGATGATTATTTAAAAATTAGCTTCAAAGACATGACAAGGGTTTAGTTTATCTTTTATTTCTCTTTTCAAATAAAAACGGCTGTAAGTAGCTAGGTATCAAAGCGATCGCACCTTAATTAATCAGCGCGATCGTTCCTTTGCATCCTAAGCAGTAAATCCTTGTTAAGTTAAGTAGGGTAATGACCACCCTACTATCGTTATCTAGCTATACCTTACTATGAGATCCTTCTGAAAGATGTGATTGAATCGTTAGGAATTGAACCAAGACCGACATTTGCATGCCGTCCTACTCCCAAAGTGGTAGAAACGCCCCTGAAATTAGAATCTGTGTAGAATCTCCATTTACCACTATTGATTATAATTGAGGTTGTACGGTCGTTTACACCGTCTCCGACATTTGCACTGCCTTCGTCTGTTTTCACCATTGATTTTCTGAAATTGGAATCAGCGAAGAGTTCCACGGCAGCACCACCTTGAATGGCAGCAGCAGATTCATTATCAAGGTCTTGTACAGTGTCAAGCGCAAATAGGTCTTGGGTTTTGTTGTTAATGTTGGACATTGTTTTCTCCATAATTAATAAATTTTTGTTTGAAGTGAAGTTAGGCTTGTTTGCTTTCCTTCTTTTTTTAGAATAGAAATTTAACCAGAAATAAACATCTGACAAACGTCTCGATTCCTACCTCAACTAAATACATAAGTTCCCTCTAACTTTCGTCATAGGCTAAGCCAGCGATGCTCGTAAAAACTGATAAACTTGCAGTTCGGGCGTTGGTGAATTTGGGTATGATACTAAATCCTTTTGGTATACAACATTTAAAAGTTGAGCAAAGGTAATGGGTAATGGGTAATATACGTTTCAGCAAAATTAAACTGTTTACCACAAAGTTATTTTTGAGAATCGGATTTAGTGTGATTTAAAAATTAAAGCGATCGCAATTGAGTAAACTAAGTCTACAACAAGCAAAAACAGGCACGGAAACTAAAGTAATTTTACCAGGGCTATTTCGTTCTAACTGTAGTGAACCAAGAAATCAATTTCTTGGCTTAAAATTAAAGTCCGTTTAAACGGACTTAATGTACTTAGACAGAGAATTTATTCTCTGGATATATGAGAATAAAATAGCCCTGGTAATTTTACAGTGATATCTTTAAAAGTTAATCTGCTTGCTAATGCTCACTAAATTTCAATTATTTTAATTATTTATTCTTAATATTTATTCTTAATTTAAGTCGAAAAAAAAATAAAGATTTTAAACAAGATTGGGGAATGCTAGTAGTGTAAGTTAACTAACTTTGAGCTTAATTAATCAGGTTCATTTATACACTAAGCAAACATCATGAAATATGAAATAAAATATAAACCAGCATTTTCAGCTATTTTTGTGACTCTTGAACCAGGGGAAAAAATTATTGCCGAGGCAGGAGCAATGGCGAGTATGGACAGCCAAGTCACAATTAAAACTGAGCTTTCTGGAGATTTTTTGTCAGCTTTAGCGAAAAAGTTTTTTGGTGGCGAATCGCTATTTGTTAATATTTTTAGCAATGAAACTAAGCAATATGTAAACTTAGTTTTGACTCAATCTGTGGTGGGAGATATCGCAGAAATTGAGCTGCATGGTAAAGATATGTATTTTCAACCAGGAGCATATATTGCTAGCACTCCAGGTGTAAAAATGGGAGTTCGCTGGGCTGGTTTTAGCAGTTGGTTTGCTGGAGAAGGACTATTTAAATTGAGATTAAGTGGCAAAGGAAAAGTCTTTTTTGGCGCTTATGGTGGTATTACCAAAAAAGCAATTAACGGCGAATTTATTGTCGATACGGGTCATTTAGTGGCATACGAACCAGGAATTGAAATGGGAATTAAACTTGCCAATGGTTTAGTTGGTTCTTTTACTTCGGGAGAAGGTTTTGTCAATCGTTTATCTGGCAGGGGTAATATCTACCTTCAGTCTCGGAGTATCGGTGGGTTAGTCGGCTATTTACGTTCTAAGGTGCGTTAAACCATGAAGATAGAATTATTACATCAGCCCGAAAGTGCGATCGCTCGCGTATCATTAGACTCAGGAGAAGAGTTAGTCGCCCAAGCTGGAGCGATGATTGCCATGAGTGGCAGTATTAATGCCAGTACCACTCTCCGTAAAGGAAAAGGTGGCGGAGTCATGGGTGGTTTGAAACGTATGGTTGCTGGAGAATCTCTTTTTTTAAGTGTTTTTCGCTCGCCTACAGACGGGAATACAATTTGGTTAGCTCCTAAATTAATTGGTGACTTGTTAATTTACGAGTTGACGGGACAGGATTTAGTTGTTCAAGCAACTTCTTATTTAGCCTGTAGTTCTGAAGTCGATCTGGATGTGGGTTTCCAGGGTTTTAAGTCTTTGTTTTCGGGGGAGTCTATTTTCTGGCTGACTTTTTCTGGTCGAGGCTTAGCTCTACTGGCTTCTTTTGGCGCAATTTATGAAGTTGATGTTGATGGTGAATATATTGTCGATACTGGTCATATAGTGGCGTTTGAAAGAAGCTTAAACTTTAGTATTGCCAAAGCTAGTTCCAGTTTAATTGGTTCTTTTTTAGGCGGGGAAGGATTTGTCTGTCGTTTTAAAGGCAGAGGTAAAGTCTACTGTCAAACTCATAATCCTGGGTCATTTGGTTCTACTATTGGCTCTAAACTTCCACCCAGATAAGCAAGTGTCGCTATATATTTTAACTATTACGATTAAGTATCCATGAGTAATAAAATTTCTTATCGCATAGAACATAACCCTGCTTATGCTTCTTTAGTACTTGATGTGCCAGCCAATGAAACCGTAATGGTAGAAGCTTCGGCAATGGCAGCAATGGACACCTGTTTAAAGATGAAGTCGAAAATGAAGGGCGGATTGATGAAAGGTGTGGGCAGAATGTTGGGAGGTGAATCTTTATTTATTAATGAGTTTACTGCCGAAGGAAAAAAAGGAGAATTATATATTTCTCCTGGAGTACCTGGAGATCTTCAGCATTATTATGTGTCTAGTCATTGTAGTCTGATGGTTCAGTCTTCTGGCTTTGTTGCCTGTAGTCCCAAAGTCCAAATTGAGACTAAGTTTCAAGGTTTTAAAGGTTTTTTTAGTGGCGAGTCTTTATTTCTGCTCAAAGCTACAGGAGAAGGTGATTTTTGGTTTAGTTCCTATGGCGCAATTATTGAAATCCCCCTCGCTGGCGATTACGTAGTCGATACTGGTTATATTGTGGCTTTTGAGGATACTCTTAAGTATTCCGTGGAAAACATCGGCGGACTATCTTTTAAGAGTTTAAAGACAGGAATTTTTGGTGGAGAAGGTTTAGTCTGTCGCTTTAAAGGAGAAGGACGTTTATGGATTCAATCCCATAATTTATCTCCCTTAATTAATTTCTTAAATCCCTTCCGCCCTGCCAAGAGCGATTAAATAATATCATTTCTCAAAAGTAATAAGAGACTTGGTAGTAGCGTGTCTAGGCTAAAGCACTGGGTTCATTTAAGTAGGGGAGGGTGTGCCTCTCACTACCGATTTTAATTATTTCAACCCAACAAGTTAGAGTGGACGCGCTAGTAGGTTGGGTAGAACGATAGTGAAACCCAACAACATCTTTTAATCGTTGGGTTTCGTGCCTCAACCCAACCTACACTGCTACCTCAAACACAATTAATCAATAGAGAAACTTATCCGAGAAACATTGTGTCCTATCATTCTCCTCAAAGTTCTAAAAACGAATCAGAAAGCAATAGTCAAATATTAGTTATAGCTAGTATGTTTTTGGCTGCCGTAATCTTGGGAATTTTATTATTCAATTTATTAGTTAATAGTTTGATTAGTATTATTCCCCCAAGTTTGGAACAAAAACTAGGTTCAGTAATCGCACCTGTGTATGAAGAGCAAGCGGTAGATTCTCCCCAACAAAAAACTCTTAATCAGCTTTTAGATCGCTTGGAGAGTAAATTACCACCTCAACAACGGGAGAATAATCAATATCAAGTTTTATATATACCTGAAGATACCGTAAATGCGATCGCAATTCCTGGAAACAAAGTAATTATTTATCAAGGATTATTAAAAGAAGTCGATTCGGAAAATGAACTGATGATGATCTTAGGACATGAATTGGGACACTTTGCTCATCGAGATCATCTGCGGGGTTTAGGTAATATTTTGGTGTTGAGAATAACAATTTCTTATTTTTTGGGTGATGCTAGTATTTTTAATTCAATCATCGCCACGAGTATTAAGGCAATTAGTCAAGCTCAATATTCACAAAAACAAGAACAGCAAGCTGACCAATTTGGCTTGCTGCTATTAGATAAAACTTATAATCAAGTAGCAGGGTCAACTGACTTTTTTAATCGACTAAGTAAGGAGCAAAAAAGTAATTTTGATTTTCTTGCTTCTCATCCCGCCCCAGCTAAAAGAGCTAAACAAATTAATCGGTTAATTAAGGAAAATAAATATAGTCTCGGTTCGGTTACACCTTTACCTGAAACTTTGAAATTAGATTGAATTGATCTTTTACAGCGAAATTCAGTTGGATAGAACCCATTACCCATTACCCATTACCCATTACCCATTACCCATTACTTCGATAAATTAATGTGTCTACTCAATTAAAAACTGCTGTAAATGCTCCTGCAATCAAAAAAATTCGGCTTTCTGTATAGCAATCCCTCTAATTAAGTAGGTGGGTCAAATTAATTAGAAGATAGTCTGGTAGGGAATTAGGGAATTAGGGAATTAGGGAGAGATAACTAATTACCACTAAAATATATCTTGGTTTTGATTTTATATTTAATTCCTCCTACTTACTTAGATAGGATCGAGATCATCATTGTCATCTTCTGTTAACGTTTCCACAACTAGAGCATTTACCTCTGGCTTAGAAAGAGTGATAATTTTTTCCTCGATCATAATCTGTACTGCGCCTTGAGGCAGATTTAAGCTCAACACCACAAAAGGAGTTCCTGGGATTAATCCTTGAGATATTAGTTTCCCCACATAACCACCATAAACGCGACTATAGCCCACAATAGTACCTACTGAACCAGTCGACAATTCGGGAATATTAATTGCTGTATTCATTACTTTGCTTCACCCACCAAAGTCACCACAACTCTTTGAGCAATTTCTTTGCCAATGCCAATTAGAGTGTTATTGAGATTTACTACTACTGAACCAGTATTAGTTTTGCTAACTAGCTGCACTTTTTGATCGGGCTTGAACTTGAGATTCCGCAGCTGATGGATAATATTTTGTGGCGCGTGAATCTGTTTGATAGTAATAAAATCTCCTATTTTTACTCGATCTAAAAAACTACTGTCAGGATCTAACTGCAACTGATTGCTTAAATCTGGAGCTAGCTTCAGCGCCGAATCGCTCACAAAAACAAATTCTTGGAATCTTTTAAACTTATGTGTTGTCTGGTGTTGAAAATCTACAGGGTGAGTCATGGACAATAAAGTTTATTGAGAGTGATTACTATTTAGTTTTTCCTTCTTATAGATATATCGTGATTAATACTTGTTGACAATCTTTTTTAAGTAGATTTAAGAATTAGCCTAAATTGGTTTAATTTAATTGATTTAAGTTAAAATCTGGTGGTTGGAGCTATAGCTGATAATCAGGGATGCAATTATGTTCCAGATAAAAACGATAATCAGCGCAGGCGCGATCGCATTGTGACTGCTCCCAGCCACAGTATTGTTGCAGAGTTTTAGTAACAACAGGCAGCAGATTCATTCCGTAATCACCATTCATTGCTAAAGTGGTACGACGGCGCAAAATATCGACTAGAGTATGCGCGAACTCATTAGTTACAGCATAAACAATCTGAGCTTTAATATCGGGTAAATCTGGGCTAATATACTCTCTTAAAGCAGGATTTTCTTTAGTTAAAGCCAAAACCTCAATGGCGATCGCACCATAAACTGAAAATAAATAGTAAATTGTTTCAATTGCAAGAGTAGATTGATATTCATCAATTGTCTGTTGAATTCGTGGATCGTTGGGTAAAATGCAGCCAGGCAGAGGAAGAGAGGCAGTTTGACAGGAGATTGGCGATCGCTTCAGGCGCTTTAAAATCTTGTCAACTATTTGTTCACCAACATGGCGATAGGTAGTTAATTTTCCACCAATCAGCGACCATAAATTAACTACGCCTTCTCGGCGGTGATCGAAGATAATATGCTTACGGGTAATGCTCCCTGGTTTTTTCCCCTCAGAGTTAGGTAAAGGACGGACACCAGAATAGGTGAACTTAACATCATCCCGTCTTAAATTAGCCTTGGGAATGATATTATTAGTTTCCTGCAATAAATAGTCAATTTCAGCATTGTCAGCTTTGATCTGAGCGAGATCATCTTTGTAGGGTAGATCGGTAGTGCCGATGAGATACTTGCCCAGCCAAGGAATAATAAAGAAAGGACGACCATCAGATTTTGCCTCAACGTAGAGAGTTGTTTCGGGTGCGCCAGGAAATTTATCAACTACAATATGACTACCTTTCGTACTACCATTCTTATTTGTCTTACCAATAAAAAATCGATCTCCCCCTTTACGACCTCGCTGACATACCCGATCGATCCAGGGCCCTGCGGTGTTAATAATGATGGCATCTTTGCTACCTGAGATGGTAATATTTTCTCCCGTGAGCTTGTCTTGACAAACAACATCAGTAATGCGGTCATCTGCGATCGCTAATTCCGTTACTTCCAGATAGTTAAAGGCGATCGCTCCAGCATTTTGAGCCGAGATAATGTTTTCTAAACAAAGACGCTCTGCTAAAGCTACCTGAGCATCGTAATACTGTGCAGCACCTACCAAGTTTTCTGGCTCAAGGGTGCGGAATAGCTGCTTAAACTTCTTCTCGGGCAACATCCGATGGGTGGGGAGGGTTTTATTGTAGCTAAAAAGATCGTAAAGGATCATTCCTGCCCAAATCTGACTATAGGGACGAGAGCGATCGTGATAAATAGGAATAGTAAGCTGTAGTGGAGCAACCAAATGCGGTGCGGTCTGAAGTAACACTTCTCGCTCTTTTAAAGACTCTCTAACCAAGGGAAACTCAAAATACTCTAAATAGCGCAAACCACCGTGAATGAGACGGCTAGACCAGCTAGAGCTACCGCTAGCAAAATCATTCTGCTCCACCAGAATCGTATTTAGTCCCCTGATGGCAGCATCTCTGGCGACACCTGCTCCGTTAATTCCACCACCGATAATAATTACATCGTATTCTCTCTGTTGAATCTGTGCTAAATCTCGCATAACGACTGTTACTTAAAAATGCTGGCAATTATTTATAAACTAACTAAGATCGGCGAACAATAGAGTCAGTAATAAAAATTTATTGGTTCAAGAAATCTGCCTCATTACCACTAAAGTGTTGGAAATTGACACATAAAAGTTAGGGTAAATCATTTCAACTTTATAGCTCTACAGCAAGCCATGGGTGAATTGCAACTACTCAACAAGACGTAACATTCAGATAGTAATATTTTAGATAGGGAAAAAAATTGTCTAAAATTTAAAATGTTTAAAAAAGCCAGTTTAAATAAAAATGTTCATCAGCAAGAATTAAATTGGTTTAAAGTTATTTTCCAATGGCAATCTTCCGTCATTCCAGCGATTATCCCTAGGGTTATTTTCTGTGGATTTTTTGGTTTATTTATATCTATTTTTCACTTTTATTATTTAAATGTTGGTTTGCCAATTCTGAGTAGTGTTGTTCCGAGTATTGTTTTGGGTTTATTATTAGTCTTTCGGACGAATACTGCTTACGAACGTTTTTGGGAAGGTCGTAAACTTTGGGGAGCATTAGTAAATGCTATTCGTAATTTAGCTCGTGCTATTTTAGTTTCTGTCCAGGACAATAGTGTAGAGGAAAGACAAGAAAAAATTGAGATATTAAATCTGTTAATAGTTTTTGCGATCGCAACTAAATTACATTTAAGAGACCAAACAATTAATGATAAAACTAGAGATTTACTACCGACTATTTGGTATGAAAAGCTACAAAAAGCCCATAATCCCCCATTACAAGTAGCCTTTTTAATTCAAGATTATCTTCAACAACAATTTTATCGTGAGCGCATTAATAGCTATCAGCTAACATCAATGTTACAATTATTAGATGCAATGGTTGATACTTTAGGTGGATGTGAACGCATTTTAAAAACGCCCATACCAGTTGCATATTCAATTCATCTCAAACAACTATTATTAATTTATTGTCTAACATTGCCATTTCAATTAGTGACTGAATTACAATGGTTGACAGCACCGATAGTTAGTGTAATTAGCTTTACGGTTTTTGGTATAGAACAAATTGGGATTGAAATTGAAAATCCTTTTGGACACGATGCTAATGATTTACCATTAGAAAATATTTGTAAAACTATTCAAATAAATATTGAAGAATTAATTAACTTTTCTCTATATATTCGGTAATGCATTAAAAGCGATCGCTAATTCAATAGATCTATCGCAACTTTTTATTCAATATTAATGGGATCGACATCGATAGTCATGCTGACGGTTCTAGGTAAACGCGATCGCAGCAGTAAATTGAGATCGGGTAAATTATCTTTTGCCGTGGCGGGAAACTTGAGTAAAATTTGCCAGCGATAACGACGAGCAACCCGCATGATATTGGCTGGTGCTGGGCCTAAAATCTCGTATTCTGGGCTTAGGGTGTTAATTAGAATATCTGCCAAGGTTTCAGCCGCTTTTTCTACTTCTCTCTCATCAATACTGCTCAGTTTAATCAGGATGAGATTGCCATAGGGAGGATAGTTTAGTTCGGCTCTTTGCTCTAACTCGGTGTTGCTGAAATCATCATAGTTATGGGTTTTAACGGCTTGAATTACAGGATGTTCGGGGGAATAGGTTTGCAGAATTACTCTACCTGGAAGATCTCCTCTGCCTGCTCTACCTGCCACCTGAGTCAAAGTCTGGAAAGCTCTTTCGGCTGCACGATAATCACTGCGATGTAATAAGCCATCTGCTGCGACAATACCCACAAGAGTAACCCCCGCAATATCTAAGCCTTTGGTGAGCATTTGAGTGCCGATTAAAATATCTGCTTCTTGGTGAATAAAGCGATCGATTAACTGACGATGTGCGTCTTTGTTCCTGGTGGTGTCGCTATCATAGCGAATTGTGCGGAGTTCAGGAAATAATTTAGCTAATTCTTGAGTAACTTTCTGTGTCCCGCTACCAAAAAACTTGAGATAGGGAGAATTACATTCTGGGCAGATTTTAGGCTGGATCTGAGTATGATTGCAATAGTGACAGCGCAAGAGTTTCGCTGCTCCTTCATGGGTGTGGTGATAGGATAAAGAAACATCACAGTCTGGGCATTCCATCACATAGCCACAACTGCGACAGGAAACAAAAGTACTGTGTCCTCGCCTGGGGATAAATAAAATACCCTGTTGTCCTTGGGATTTCATTTCGGCGATCGCTTTTTGCAGAGATAAGCTAAAAATAGATCTATTCCCGCGACTCAATTCCTGACGCAGATCGATAATTGATACTTGCGGTAATGGACGTGCAGCAATTCTTTCGGGTAGGGATAAATAAAATCCAGTTTCATTCTGTAGGGGCGAACGCCCTAAAGGATTAGCTAGCGCGTCGCCGTTCGCCCTTACGTCAACAACATCGGTTAAACTCTCTAATGAAGGAGTGGCAGAACCTAAAACAAGAGGGCAATTTTCCAACTCAGCTCGCCATTGAGCTACCTTACGGGCGTGATAAGTAGGAGCAGGACGATCTTGTTTAAAACTGGAGTCATGTTCTTCATCCAGGACAATTAAGCCCAGATTTGGCAGAGGAGCAAAGATTGCCGATCGCGTGCCAATTATTACCTGGGGTTCTCCCTGAATTGTTTGTCGCCAAGTATCGTAGCGTTCATTAGCCGATAATTTACTGTGATAAACGCACACTTGTGTCCCAAATCGAGCGCGAAAGCGATCTGTAAGCTGCGGTGTTAAACCAATTTCAGGTACGAGTACTAAAGCCGATTTCCCTTCTGCTAAAACAGGTGCGATCGCCTGAAGATAAACTTCGGTTTTTCCCGAACCCGTTACACCGTGTAGAAGCAGTTGAGCATAATCTTGTTGAGCATTAATTACAGCCAGAGCATTAGCTTGAGCCAGACTAAGTTCCTTGGGTCGATCTGCTGCTTGCATAACACCCTGTTCGTGACGCAAAATTTCTCGTTCAGACAGAACAATATAACCTTTGGCTTCTAAGTTCTTAACCGTGTTAGAAGTGGTACTGCATAAACCGATTAAGTCTTTAAGCCATAATTCCCCACCCCTGTTTTTCAGCATCTGTAATATTTCCTGCTGTCTGCTGGTTAGATCCTCCAATAAAATACTGGTTGCTAGGGTAACAGCAGTTTTTAGCTTGGGTTTGGCTCGTTTGGGGGGTTCAAGATAATTTTCTACCCAACCTCTTTTACTAAGTTCTCTAATACCACGACTTGCCCCTTTTACCTTATTTCTGAGATGATTAACACTATAATCGCCGTCTTTTTGACTTTGTAACAATCTGAGGACTTTTCCTGCCACTACACTACAAAAAGTTTCCGCACCAGGAGGCAGATCGAAACTTAATTTAACTCTTCTTTGCGATCGCCCTAATAAACCAGGAGGTAGAGCTACCCGAATCGCACTCATTAAATCAGTACTATAGTAGTCAGCAATTTTTTCTAACAGGTGCCAATAGCTATCTTTAAAAAACCCTGAAGTAATTACATCTTCTATAGGGCGAATTCTTGCGGGATCTAAATCTGCGGGAGGTGAGGTAACAAGACGGATCGCAATTCCCCCGATCAGTTGCATACCAAAAGGAACGCTAACAATATCGCCAGACTGTACTATTAACTCAGGGGGAAGACTATAGGTATATAATCCTTGGGTTTCTCCTGGGGAATCGACTAAAACCTCAACCCACTGCTGAGGATTCATTTCATAAATTACTTGTGGTTCAGCCACTAACAGGTTGGTTGAAATCGCTGTTTCGTAGAGATGAGGACACGCCTTGTCTTGTTTCCCACTAAGAGTAAGTTCGTGGCGATCGCTACTATTGATTGAGGACATATGCTGATCGGTACCAGTTAGCATTGAAACCTTATTTTAGTATACGTACAAGAATACTATCTTAGAACCACTTTATGTAGATAGATAGTTTCATTGACTTGCAGACCATAAAATGTTGGTAAAAACAGCTTTTTTTTGTATGTTAAATAACATTAATGTCATAAATCAGCAGCTAAAATCTAAATGTCAAATAAATTACATTATTAAACGTACCTTGAGGTCATCACCCCATTACAAACAGCAATTCAAAGTAAAGAGGAATACATTTTTTTGTCTGATTTTGTGACAGTATATTAAGAAATTCTGCTCGAATAATAGACTAATAAATGGATTCAGTTTAAATCATCTAACTAAGCTCTAAGCAACATTACAAGCTAAATACAGCTATTCATTTCAGTCTTAGCAATCTACAAAAATACTATATCTATAGGAAAAAAAACCTTAAGAAAATCTATACTTTTTCTATAAAAACTCTGAAGTGTGAGACCTTAATAACCAAAGTAAAGCTTGAATCTAGAAAAAATAATTTTTCTAGTTAATAATTTACATTGCTTGGCATTTTATATTTTAATTCTGAGCGTCAAACTATTGGTTTCTTCGGTCTATATAAGCAAAGTAAATGTAAACTAGCTTTTTCAGTTAAAAACAATTATAAATTTTCCATTAAATACTAAAAAATCTTTTTAGCAAAAGAGGAAATTAAGTTCATGAACACAGTCAAATTGACAGAAAAAGACGACTACATTTTAGACATTACCATAGACGAAGCTACTGATGATCTAAGCGACGACTTAAAGCTGGTGGAAGCAGAATACTCTGATGAGGATCAGGTTTCTGGTGCAGGTAGTCGGCGTAAGCTCCCTTTAGAAGATAATATTGGCGCGTTTTTCAAAGAGATGGCTCGTTATCCTCTTTTGACGGCAGAAGAAGAAATTATCTTGGCAAATGATGTCAAATTAATGTTACGAGTTGAAAAAGTTAGGCAAAAGCTGCGGGAAAAAAATCAGGAACAGCCTACTAAAGAGGAATTGTCGGCAGAGATGGGATTAGAGTCCCCCAGACAGTTAGATCTGCTGCTGTATCGAGGAAAAGTAGCAAAACGTAAAATGATCCGCTCCAATTTGCGTTTAGTAGTTTCCATCGCCAAACGATATCTCAACCGAGGTGTTCCTTTCTTAGACTTAATTCAAGAAGGCGCAATTGGACTAAATCGAGCCACGGAAAAGTTCGATCCCAATAAGGGCTATAAGTTCTCTACCTATGCTTACTGGTGGATTCGTCAGGCGATTACTCGTACAATTGCCAATGATGCTCGTACCATTCGCTTACCGATTCATATTGTCGAGAAGTTAAACAAGCTGAAAAAAGCCCAGCGCAACCTAAAACAAAGACTGCAACGTAATCCCAGCGAAGATGAATTGGCTCAAGAGTTAAAAATATCCCCTCCTCAACTGCGTCAATTATTAGAATTACGTCGTCAATCTCTATCTTTAAACCATCGTGTAGGTAAGGCGGAAGATACAGAGTTAGTCGATCTGCTAGAAGACAGTGAACTCCAGCTTCCTGAAGAACGGATGAGTGAAACAATGATGCGTCAGGATATTACTGATGTTTTGGATGATGTTTTAACTCAAAGAGAAAAAGACGTAATTTGTCTACGTTATGGCTTATCGACCAGCCAACCCTACACCCTAGAAGAAGTGGGGGGTATGTTTAGTCTTTCCCGCGAGAGAGTGCGTCAGATTCAAAGTAAAGCCATGCGCAAGCTGCGTCGTCCTCAAGTAGCTCGTCGTCTCAAAGGATGGTTGAATTAATCGGTGTTGTTGATTTAAGCGTTTAATTTTCAAATCTCAATTATGCAACGTCAATTAGTCAAGTCAATCAATAGTTCCCAACCTCTCTTGCAATCCCAGGAGAGGTTTTTTATCAATGAGCAGTGAACATTGAACATTGAACAATTGATAACGAAGTGCGATATGCCCTAAAGGACTAACTTCGTGTCGCGGAGCGGTATCTCCAACTATGCGAGACAAGTCCTTTAGGACGCGAAGGACGGACGCGCAAGCTGACGCGAAGCTAACCCTTTAGGGCGACGCGAAGCTAGTACTTTAGTGAATCCTTTAGGATAAACAAAAATTCTTTTTTTCAAAAGAGGTAACTGATCATTGTGACGCATATCCTTTAGGGAAGCTAATCCTTTAGGACTCATTGCTCATTGCTCATTGTGACGCGAGCTTGCGAGCTAATCCTTTAGGACTCATTGCTCCTTGTTCATTGCTCCTTGTTCATTGCTCTATCTTCCCAAGGTTAACTCTTCTTTTTTGCCCAAAATTCCCTGTGGTCGCCACACCATTAAGAGCATTAAAATTAGACCAATAATCATGATGCGAAAAGCACCTTCTTGTGAACTATCAAACCAGCCTAATTTAGGTAAATAAAAACGAGTTAAAGCATCATAAGCCCAAAAAATAATTGCGCCCAACAATGCCCCAGGATTTTTACCCGCTCCACCTAAAACCACCATTGTCCAGACGTTAAAGGTAACAAGGGTTTCAAAGTTACTCGGATAAATAGTAGTTAACTGCCAAGCGTAAAATGCCCCAGCAATACCAGCGATCGCCCCACCCAGCATAAATGCCTGAAGCTTATACCAAAAGACGTTTTTACCCAACGCTGTGGCGATTTCTTCATCTTCGCGAATCGCTTTTAGTACCCTACCCCAAGGTGATTTGGCTAGTAGCTCTAAGCCCCAGTAAACGATCGCTACCGTCCATAAAACCAAGAGCATTAAACCTGCTTTATAGTTATAGTCCAATAAGGCAGCACAGCCGTTAAGATAAATAGTCAAAATTACTCCCAAGCCAATAATTCCCCAGATAACCAAACTAAATATTTTAGTGGGTTGATAGCTGCTACCCTGAATTTCTTTCCCTTCTTGCCATTGCGATCGCAAACCACGCCATAGTTGTCCAGCAGCAAATATAGCCAGCAAAGTTAACAGCGCAATCAAAAGATATTTTTGCATCAAATTGGGGTCAAAACGTTCTAGAGGTAGAGGAAACCCGCGAACGCCAAAAGACCCTTTAGTTAGCCAATCCTCATTGAGTGCTACTAAACGTAACATTTCAGAAACTCCAATGGTGACGATCGCTAAATAATCTTCTCGCAGTCTTAAGGTGGACATGCCAATTAATAATCCCAGTAAGGTAGCGATCGCAATTCCTGCTATCACTGCTAAGACGAGTGGTACACCTTGGGAACTTAAAAGAACTGTTGTATATGCTCCTACAGTCATAAAGGCTACGTGACCAAAGTTAATTAATCCCGCGTAACCCCATTGCAAATTTAAGCCTAAAGCAAACAAGGCATATAATCCCACATAGATTGTCAGGAAAACTAAATAACCAACCATTAGATTTTCAAGCTGTTAACTGTATTCTTGCAGCAGATTGTAGCTTAGTTGTACTGAATTTTGTGGAGATATATTATGTAAAACTCAACTTCAGCTTAAATAAGTTGATTTGTTGACAGAAATAAGTTAGTTTGATGAAACTAAAAATAGCTTTGGCGATCGCCTAGTCGATTAAGAATTCATTTCTTATCTAAAATATTAGTAAAATTAAAAATTTCGAGAAGTAGATAAATTTAGTTCAAATAAAATCTTACCACCATATAAATATGGAATTAGCCCAAATATTTCAAGCTATTGAAGAAACACGACTTTTAAAACAACTATCAACACAATCAAAATTGTTTTTGATTGGAGATGCTGCACCTTTAGCATACATTAAAAACTTTTTAGCTGACCAGCAAAATATCGATTACAACTACTATTATGATTTGTCTACCCAGACAATAGCAGAACTAAATAACGTTCCCGACTTAAATTTGTATCGAGCAATTATCGTAGTTTCCTTAGAAAATGAAGCCTCTTTGTTGTCTGCCGTTAATCAGCAATTAAGTACTGTTGCTCATCCTATAATCTTGCAATTATTTGCTGATATATTTATCAATTTGTTGTGCGATCGCGACCTATTACAAACTGCTCCCCAAAATAACCACAAGCCAAAGACAGCCTATGCTATTTTAACCACTCCTCGCTCAGGTTCTACCTATCTCTGCGACCTCCTAAACTCCACGGCGATCGCTGGGCATCCTTCAGAACATCTGCGGTTAGCAACTCAAGAATTAGCTCGTCACTGTAATTTTAATTATCTTAAGTTGCTTGATAATTTACTGGAGTATCGTACTACTAGTAATGGCGTATTTGGTACTAAGCTAATTTCCCATTTTTTGTTTGAACTACAACGAACAAAGCCTGATTTTCAGCAAATTTTTCAATCTATCGAGCAGTTTATTTTGTTGATTAGAAAAGACAAGCTAGCCCAAGCCATATCATTAGTTCTAGCGCAAAAAACTGAAGTCTGGCATCTTCATAGTGATGCCAAAAAAACTAGCTATCAGTCTGAATTAGAAAGTATTAAAATTGATGATCATTTACTCAATGATGTAGAGCAGAAAGTTATCTTTATTGAGCAGCAAGAAGCTCGCCTTAAAAAAATCTTAGCAGAGCATCAAATACAACCTTTAGTAGTAGTATATGAAGATATTTTAGACGACGTTCCAGCAGAGATTAATCGTATTTTAGACTTTTTAAAGATAGCCAAGCCAGAAGATCGCGTAATGCAGATCACTTCTGGAATCAAGCGGATGCCTTCAAGTGTCTCGCAGAAAATTATCCACCAATATCAAGAGAGAAAAAGCATGGTGCATTAGCCTAGTAGATCGTCAAGTTTGAATTGATGAGTTGAGATTAGGTAGTCCTAAAGGATAAGCTTCGCAAATAGGTAGTAGGTAATGCGTGACTTCTATACTTACTATCCCTTTTCTTGAACAGGTCGCTCATGGGGCTTGCCCTAAAGGATGTTATACCCTTGTGGTATTAACTTCGTGTCGCACCGCTTAGTTGGGTGGAAACCCCCAAGTCCTAAAGGATTCCCTAACCCTAAAGGGGACCGCTTCGCATAAGGGTACACCTTCGGACGATGCGAAGCGAGTGCTTTAGTATAAACTCCTAACGTCGCGTCATTGCGCCCGTTCGCAAAACAATCTTGACACACCACTAGGCTATTTTTGTGTCAGGTATGTTTAACTATTTTGTTAGATTTAGCCAATCTTTAGGTATTTATAACTAGAGTTATTTGTGCGTTTTTACTTAACAAGCTACGCAATTTCATTGACTATCAGGGTTGCTTATGTGTAAAATAATACTTAACTATAATTAATTCTTGGTTACTTTCCTTAACTCAATACTAAGGGTTTTTAACCTCAGATAATTATCAGCATCATTAAATAACTATTAACAAATAGGAGACATAAATACCAATGGGAGACAAAGATTTTTTCTTAGATCCTGATGACGCAATGACTATGGGCGACATCAACTACATGAGAACTAGCAGAAGAACTAGAAGAACTTTTCCCAAAACCCTCAAAAACAAAGATGGTTTTGCGTTTGAAAATGAAGTTTCCTCGATAGAAAACAGAAACAACCTTTACAAAGGTAGCAACACTAACCAAGACACTACCGTAAACACTATTTTCAATCCTACTCCTAGCTCTCAGTCTCAACCTGGAATTACTGGCGGTTCAGCAGTCACTCAAACTAATCCAGTTAGAGAGTTTACGCCTGAAATAAAACCACTGTCTCGATCCAGTTTTGATGCCCCTAAACCTTCTGCTGAGAAGCGTCGTCCATCTGGTGACAGCATGGACATGTTCCGCAATATGGCTAAAAATATAGGCAGAAAATAATGGCGATTTAATCGATCGCTTGCCTAATTTTGTGGGTGAATAAGGCAAAATAATCGATCTGAGGTGAATTGTTACAGTTCACCTCATTTTTTGGGCTTTTTGCTAGACATCATAAAAACTGCTTTACGATCTTTAGGGATAGCCAAGATTAAGCTAACAAAATTAAACCTGCTAAATAAGGAGTAAAAAATTAATGACTAATACGCAAACTAGAAAAGCTGACCATCTGCGTATTTGTCTAGAAGATGACGTACAGTTTCGCCTAACCAACGGATTAGAGCAATATCGTTTTACTCACTCTTGCCTACCAGAGCTTAATTTAAGTGAAGTCGATCTCAGCACTCAGTTTCTGGGTAAGACTTTAAAAGCACCTCTATTGATTTCTTCGATGACAGGGGGAACAGAGCAAGCCAAAATGATCAACTCTCGTTTAGCAGTGGCAGCACAACAATATGGATTAGCGATGGGGGTAGGATCGCAACGTATTGCCGTGGAAAATCCGAATGTAGCCCATACTTTTGCTATGAGATCGCTGGCACCTGATGCTATGCTATTTGCTAATTTAGGGGCAGTACAGCTTAACTATACCTATGGTTTAGAACAGTGCTTGCGGGTAGTGGATATTTTAGAAGCCGATGCCCTAATTTTGCATCTCAATCCTCTTCAAGAATGTATCCAACCCCACGGCGATACGAATTTCAAAGGCTTACTCGCTAAAATTAAACAGTTATGTAAACAAGTAGATGTACCCGTAATTGCGAAAGAAGTAGGTAATGGTATTTCTCAAGAGATGGCAACCAAACTGATTGAGGCTGGGGTAGATGTCATTGACGTAGCTGGTGCTGGGGGAACATCCTGGGCGAAGGTAGAGAGTGAAAGAGCCGAAAATAATCTCCAGCGACGACTAGGGGAAACTTTTGCTGACTGGGGAATTTCTACCGCCGACTGCATTGTTCAAATTCGCGAGCAACATCCAAATTTACCTTTAATTGCTTCAGGAGGCTTACGCAACGGCATGGAAGTAGCCAAAGCGATCGCTTTAGGAGCAGATTTAGCAGGGTTGGCTTTTCCTTTCCTACAAGCAGCATCAGAGTCGCAAGCGGCTATTGATGAGTTGATTGAATTACTAATTAGCGAGCTTAAAACTGTTTTATTCTGTACTGGTAATGCTAATGTAACTGAATTAAAGCGATCGCCATCTTTAATAAAAGCCGTTTAGTTTTTTAACCAGCACAAGATAAGATCTTAGTCTTCCCAAAATCATAGCTAGAGAAGGAAGATTGACGATTAAATAAGCTCTGGGGGAACAGCAGGCATAAGTATTTTAAATACTGTTCCCTTATTTGGCTGGCTACTAACAGAAATCTCTCCACCACTGCGTTGAATAGATTGCTTAACTAGAGTTAATCCTAAGCCAGCGCCCGCAGATTGCGATTTATCCGAAGGTTTAGTACGATAAAAGCTATCAAAAATTCGATTGATTTCTTTACTGGCAATACCCACCCCTGTATCTGTTACCAAGATTTCAATCTGCTGTCTTTCTTTTTTAAATGATGCCTGCACAAAGACTTTTCCTTTGGGCGGAGTAAATTGTAAACTATTGTTGAGTAAATTAATAATAATTTGTCTAAACCAGGGTTTAGGACAAGAAATAGGGGGTAAATTGGCGGGAATTGTGTAGCCCAACTGAATTTCCTTTTCTTCGGCTAAAGGTTGATAGGTGCTGACTATTCCTGGCACAAGATCGTCTAAGCGCAGATATTCGGCTTCGGCGGGACTATCCAACTGCAATAAACCCAGTAAACCGCTCACCAGGGAGTTTTGGCGATCGCATTCGTTACTCACCATCTGGAGATATAGTTGTCGCTGCTCTCCCTTGATTTGTTTGGATTCCAACAGACTTAGAGCCGTTTTCATATGAGTAATTGGCGATCGCAATTCCTGAACTAAGTTGTTGAGAAAGCTTTCTTGCGAGCCTAAGATACTAGATGTAGGTGGAGGCTGATTGTTACTTCTGGAGCAATATATATTTAAAGCACCCTGAATTTTTTCCTGTTGACTAACTTGTAAAGCAATTAGCTTACTAAATAAATTTGCTTTAACTACTGCGGGTAAATTAAATGCTAAAGCTTGATCGGCTTGAATACCATCAAAAGCAATATTTTGCCTAATTCCCGCTAAAATCAGCCTAATTTCCTGGGGCACAAAACTAGAAACCATCTTTAGATATGGTTGCTGCAATCTTTTACCCGAATCATCAATTTGAATTTTACTTTTTTGCCACTGAGCTAAGATTAAAGAGCAAAAATCTGGCGCTGAAACAATTAGGCAACATTCTCGTTGTAGAATTGAGCTTTGATGGAACTTGACAGAAACGATGGGAGTTTTAGCGACATTCTGCTGCCAAGCTGAACTAAGTTGGTGACGTTGATTACTACAAACAAAGATTTGTTCAACATTACCCTCTCTCTGCAATCGCTGAATCTGATTGACCCAGCTTTGAGTTTGTGGTAACTTAACCCAAACTGTAGCTCGAATTTGTTCTCCAATTAATAAATCAATAATACTACTAACATAAGATTTGAGTGTCTCCGCTCCCACTGAAAGGGACACCAGAGGCTCATCTAAGTCCTGAGTTAACTGATACAAAGATGGTTCCGAAGTGGCAATATTCATATTATTAAGAGCAATTATATTGCTGATCAAACAAAAGGAAGAAATACAGATACTGATAAATATTTAGGTTTAGACTAGGAAAATAATTTCAATAAGATGAGCCAACAATAATCAACAACTATTACAGACAAGTGCTTAAAGTGGCAACTACTGAACGAGCTAAAGCTGCTAGATGATAGCCACCTTCTAATCCAAACAGAGGATATTTGGTAATATTTAACACATATTCTGTGAGTATTTGGTAATCTTCAGGCTGTAGCATGATCCCAGCTAAGGGGTCACTATCATTGGCGTCATAACCTGCGCTGACAATTAGCAAATCTGGTTGCCAATTGTTAAAAAATGGCATAACTTCTTGTTCAAATAAGCGTTGATAATCGGCGATCGCACTGCCTGTCTTGAGGGGAAGATTGAGGATGTTCTGATATTCGCCACTAATGGCTTTTTCTGTACCTGTACCTGGATAGCAAGGATGTTGATGCAGCGAACAATAAGCAATATTGGGGTTATCTCTAACGATCGCCTCAGTGCCGTTACCATGATGGACATCCCAGTCTAAAATACCGACTCGTTGAATTTGCGGTTTGCTTAAAGCATAATGAGCAGCGATCGCCGCATTAGAAAATAGACAAAAACCCATTGCTGTATCCCTGGTAGCATGATGTCCTGGAGGACGTGCCAGCACAAAAGCAGGCTGCTGATTTAAAACCCGATCGACTCCATCTAACCAAGCACTCACCGCTAATAGAGCCACATCATAACTTCTTGCCGATATTGGTGTATCCCCGTCTAAATATCCCCCACCCTGTTCAGCAACTCGTTGAATTCGTTGAATATGTTCTAGGGTATGAATTTGCTGGACATAAGCTAGTACATTTCGCGAGTTAACTGGAGTAGGCAATCGCCATTCAAGCCGATCTTCCCATTCAACCGCTTTTAAAGCCTCAGCGATCGCTGTTAGTCGTTTTGCTTTTTCTGGATGTCCATAACCTGTGTCGTGTTCTAGAAATTCTGGAGAGTAAATCACCGAAATCATCGCTGTTTTAAGTTCAAGACTAGGGGTATCTTGTTTTAACCTTAAATAGTTTTTCCAACTTGCGATCGCAATATCACAATTTATTTACACTGTTTAGACAAAGTAAGTAGGTGGGTGTAATTAAATTGGAAATGAGGTTAGGGAGTAACAAGTAACGAGTAACGAGTAACGAGTAACAAGTAACAAATAGCTCTAAGGGTAAGGGTTTGATAACGAAGTGTATCCTTTAGGATAAATTATTTTGCCTACCTACTTATAGCCAGACGTAAAAACGTTAGAACATTTTGCAATGACTCTACTACCTACTACCTATATGCGAAGCGGTATCTCCAACTATGCGACTTGTGCCGCTTAGTTCGGTAGACAAGTCCTTTAGGACTACCCACTACCTACTACCTACTACCTACTAATTTTCTTTCCTTTGAGCAAATCTGAGTTTAGCCGATCGCGATCGCGGATTAGCTCTTTGTTCATCTCTGTCTGCGGTAATGGGTTTTTTGGTGATTACCTCTAATAGTTCGCTGTTACGAAAGCAGTGTTTGACGATCCGATCTTCGAGGCTATGGAAACTAATAATTCCAATTTTACCGCCTGGTTTCAGCCAATTCGGAGCTTGGGCAATAAATTTCTCTAACGACTTTAATTCTTGATTGACCTCAATTCTTAACGCCTGAAACGTACGAGTAGCAGGATGTATCCTCCCATGACGATACTTGCCTGGAACAGTGCTGGCGATCGCCTCAGCTAATTCGGTGGTAGTTTGGAAAGGGCGTTGCTGGACAATTTTTTTAGCAATGCGACGAGAGAATCTTTCCTCGCCATATTCATAGATCAGATCTGCGAGGGATACTTCTTTCCAGTGATTCACAATCTCGGCTGCGGTAGTTCTTTGAGAGCGATCCATGCGCATATCTAGAGGAGCAGTATTACGAAAACTAAAGCCTCGTTCAGCCAGATCTAGCTGAGGGGAACTTACACCTAAATCAGCAATAATACCGTCAAATAAAATATCTTTTGGTTGATAATCTGCAAAGTTACCCTGCCAAAATTCTAGCTGCTGAGGATAATAATTAGCTAGTCTTGCTTTAACTGCGGCGATCGCCGTTTCGTCTCGATCGATGGCGATTAGCTGGATTTGTTGACCCTGATTGAGAATTAACTCACTATGTCCCCCTCCTCCTGCCGTAGCATCCAAATATTTTCCTGCTGGCAAAATATCTAATCCAGCAATTAATTCGCGACTCAGCACAGAAAGGTGCTTAAATGTGGCTAGTTTCTGTGCATCCACAGTATTTGTCTCCTGAAAATCTTAATTAAGATTTTATAACCTAAGTTGTGCCAGATGCTAACTTAATTAGAATTTGCGGGTACAATAAACAGTGTGTAGGATGATCGAGCTTTGCTTAATTGTCTCTACTTCATATATATCAACTATAACTTAGCTGAATTTATCAGATTCACACATGGAAGTCAGCCAGCGCTCAGGGCCAGTAGACGAACCTCCTGGTCATAGGTGGGCAGGAATTTTAGGAACAAGCGTGGCAATTGTCACCCTCACTCTTCCTTTGATCATGATTGCCTCCTATTCACCGTCGGGAAGTAATGCGCAACCCGTTCCTCAGTTAACATATCAAACTCAAGTTAGAGCGAACCCAATGGAATAAAGAAGAATTACCACGCTACAGGTTCTTTATTTATTAAAGCGTTGGGCAAAATTGAATACGCATCTATTCAGCTGAGAATAAAGACTCAATCCTGAATAGGATCGGGCAGCTTAAATTAGAATAGCTAACTTTTAGCTGTGATACAAGATAGCTGTTTTCTCAGGCAAAAAACATTTAAAATACCTAATGTTTGCGTGAGAGAAATAACTATGAATAAAATTACACAGCACAGACTAGTTTTAGCGAGTATATTTCTAATTACGCTGCTATTGAGCGCCAGAACATCCTGGGCAAAACCAAATGTCAACCAAATGCTGGCATTACATCGTCACGACTATCCGACTCCTACAGCGATCGCTTTAATCGAACCGCAAGTTCCTGTAACTACCGAATCAGTCGAATATGTCACTATAGACGGACAGGCAATCAAAGGTTATTATGCCTATCCTCAAAATATGACCAAGCCTCTGCCTGGAATCTTAGCTATTCATGAATGGTGGGGATTAAATGAAAATATCGAAGCAATGGCTCGTCGCTTGGCAGGGGAAGGTTATCAAGTGCTAGCAGTAGATTTGTATCAGGGACAAATAGCCGATACTCCCGAACAAGCTAGTCAATTAGTTAAAGAGGTAGCCAATAATCCCTTTGGTGCTGAAGCAAATATTGCTAAAGCCTATGACTATTTAGTAAGCAAGAAAAAAGCTACTTCTGTAGCTTCGATTGGCTGGTGTTTTGGCGGTAGTTGGTCTCTAGAAACTGCTTTATTATTTCCCCAAGAATTAGATGCTGCGGTGATTTACTATGGTGGAGAGGTGGGAGAAAAAACGGCTGAGGAACTCAGTACCCTAGAAATGCCCATTTTAGGCATCTTTGGCGCGGAAGATAGCTCTATTCCTCTAGAAACAGTAGACCAATTGCGATCGACTCTCAAAAAGCTAGATAAAAAGGCAGAGATTCTAGTGTATGAAAATGCAGGACACGCTTTTGCCAATCCCTCTGGTCAAAACTATGTTCCAGAAGCAGCCGAAAAAGCCTGGAATAAAACCACTAAGTTTCTAAGTCAGTATCTAAACTAATTTACTTGGTTACGATCATTATTAATTCTTCAACGCAGAGAGGTCTAATGCCTCAAAATCTTGCAGAAACTCCAGTAAACGAGTTGCAATACTGTCTACTCCTTGTGGTGCGTTAGATTCAATATTTAGCGGTATAACTGGATCGTGTAGGGAAAGGCGCAATAAAAACCAGCCATCTTCTGTGGGAGAATTACAGGATATTCTAACTCCTTCGTAGTTGTTGGGTACCACTGTCCAATCAGATTGGGAACTAGCAAACTCCTGAAGTTGGGCAATTACTCGATCGCCATAGGCTTGAAAATCCTCAGCCTTAATCTTTAAGCGAAATTCTTCACTTGTCACTGGCTCTTTTAAATCGGTAATTAAATCTGTTAATAATTTTCCCTGCTGCTTAGTTTTAGCTAGTTCAACCAGTAGCTTAGTGGCCAAATATGCTCCATCATCGAGGAAATAATTCTCTTTCATTGCCCCATGTCCAGAAGTTTCGATCGCCAGCCAGGATTCAACTCCAGAATCATTTAAGCGAATTGACTCTTCAATGACATTTTTATAACCACGTTTAAAACGATGATGCTTACCCCCCAAATGCTCGATAAACTGGGTTAAACCATCAGAAGTAATCGAATCCGTAACTACAGTAGAGCCTGGATATTGCTGTAAAACGATCGCTGAAATTAAAGCAATCAGCCGATTACGATTTAGCTCATTTCCCTGGTGATCTACGGCAGCCACGCGATCGACATCCGTATCAAAAATAATGCCAAAATCAGCTTGATGATGAACTACCGCTTGGCAAATTGATGTCATCGCCTCTTGATTTTCAGGGTTAGGAATATGATTGGGAAACATGCCGTCAGGATCGAGAAATTGACTCCCTGTAATATCCGCACCTAGAGGTTGCAACACTTTGTCAGCATAAAACCCTCCTGCACCATTGCCAGCATCAACGACTATTTTCAAGCCAGTTAAAGGTTGCTCAAAATGATCGGGATGGTTAACCCCTTGACGTACCGTATCGACTAATCTAGCTGCATAGATGGAGATAAAGTCTCGACTGCTAATTTTTCCCTGATTAACGTTGCTCAGAAAGTTTCCTGTAGCTGCAATATTTAAAGCAATATTGAGAATCTCAGTAATATCAGACTTACCCAAACCTCCTTGAGGAGTAAAAAACTTCAGACCATTACGGTTAAAAGGTAGATGGCTAGCGGTTAACATAATTGCCCCATCACAGTTAAATCCTGGGGTTACCGTACTCATAAACATGG
Source organism: Pleurocapsa minor HA4230-MV1 (assembly GCA_019359095.1). Lineage (NCBI taxonomy): Bacteria > Bacillati > Cyanobacteriota > Cyanophyceae > Pleurocapsales > Pleurocapsaceae > Pleurocapsa > Pleurocapsa minor. Next base: position 127,095 of record JAHHHZ010000011.1, read on the forward strand.
CGGGAGTGGAAGCAAGGTCGAAATTATAAACTTGACAACCTGCGATCGCAATTCCCTCAATCACAGCTTGGCTTAAGCTTTCCCCCGAAAGGCGACTATCCCTACCAATAGCAATAGTTAAATCTGTAGCGGGTTGATTACCTTGTTGCGTGAGCCACTGGACAAAAGCATTACCGAGGATTTTCACCACTTCAGGAGTTAAATTAACCGCTTCATCAGCAACCCCTGCTAAAGCCACGCCACGGATATCCGAGCCATTTTGTAACTTTTGCCAATCAATAGTATTAATCGTTTGCATAGTTAAAACCAAATTTATGATGGGTAGTTAAATTTTGCCCAGAGAGATTCACGCGCCAACACCATATATTAGTAGATATAGATCGCTAAAAATCCTGATTGAGATTAAAAAATAATTATGCCTCTAATTAAAATTCAGTCCTCTGTCTCCCCATCCGAAGCCACGGTCAAAAGCTTATTAACTAGCTTATCTAGTAGTTTGGCAAAACATCTGAGTAAACCAGAATCTTACGTCATGACTGCTTTTGAAAGTGATGCGACCATGACCTTTGGTGGCACATTTGAACCTGCCTGTTATGTAGAAATTAAAAGTATTGGCAGTATGAGTCCAGACCAAACTAAGGCAATGAGTCAAGATTTTTGTGGTCAAATTAGCGATCAATTAGCTATTCCTGTTAACCGCATTTATCTTGAATTTGCCGATGCCAAGGGTTATATGTGGGGTTGGAATGAGTCCACTTTTGGTTAATATCTGGAGTTTAGGCTAAAAACACTCGTTAGCATACAATTGAGCCATTTTGAACTAGCTCAATTACAAAATTAAACCCAAAAAATAAAGTCTAAACAATCACTTTTTTCGCTGATTGGCGATCGCATTTAATGTAACTTTTTCTCCTTCGGTAATGTTATCAGGGAGCTTAATTTCAGGTGTTGAATTATGGATAGAGAAGAATTGCTCAAAAGATATGCTGCTGGGGAAAGAGATTTTACTGGGGTTGACTTGAGTGGAGCTAACTTGATGGAAGTCGCTTTGGAAGATATTATCTTTGAAAATGCTATCCTGCGAGGCACTAAATTCAAATGGTCTCTTCTGGATAGAGCTATTTTCAGGAACGCCAACCTGGAAAATGCCAATTTTATGCTTGCCCACCTCGAAGGGGCTGATTTTCGTGGAGCTAATCTCAGAAACTGTATTATTGTCGAAACTACTTTGATTCGAGCCAACTTCAAGGGAGCTATTGGTGCTGGATATGTCCCTGCTGGTGGATATACCTACAAAACTATTCTGCCCGACGGAAGTATTGATACCTGTAGCGATCCTGGAAGAGACCGAGCTATCGCCGAGGGAAGAACTGGTTTCTGGGACAGTGAGTAGTGAAGCTTGTGGACTACTAGGGAGATCGCCGATCTCGTAGGTTGGGTAGAGCAAAGCGAAACCCAACAACAGATAGACAAAGCGCTCGTGGACTGATGGAATACCGTCGCTCAAGATCTCCAGGAAGCACTTATTTTTTACTCTTGTGACTCATAATCGTCGTCCTCTTCTGTGCTAACCAGAAAACAATAATTTGTTACGAGATTCATTAATTGGTGCGAAGTAAGTTTTTGTTGGGTTTCGCGGACTCTACCCAACCTACTAGCGCGTCCACTTTAATTTGTTGGGTTAAAATAATCAAAATCCGTAGAGTGGGCATTGCCCACCCTACTTAAATGAACCCAGTACTTTAGCCTAGACGCGCTACTACAAGGTCAGCGATCACACTGTTATGCTTGCTTCGGCTAGTTGTCCTTGAGGGAGGTCGGTGATTTGGAAATCGACATCTAGCGATGTTTGTGATTTGAGTAAGTCTGACCAGATCTTGGTTGCGCTATTATTTAGTTCATCAATTATTTGAGGAGTTGAATTATGGATAGAGAAGAATTGCTCAGAAGGTATGCTGCTGGCGAAAGAGATTTTACTAGTGCCAATCTGCGACGTGTCGAGTTGCAATATGTCAGTTTGAGTGGAATTAATCTCAGTGGAGTCGATTTGTCTGAAGCTCGTTTGTTTCGTATCGATCTGAGAGGGGCTAATTTGTGTGGAGCCAATCTGGCTGATACCATCATTGAAGATGTCGATCTGAGAGGGGCTAATTTATGTGGAGCCAATCTGGATGGCACTCAAATTAGAAGATCCTCCATGGAAAAAGCCAACTTCGAGAATGCTATTTTTGTAAGAACTGGAATGGACGACTCTCGGATCGATGAAGCTAATCTTAGAGGTGTTATATTCGGCGAAACGTTTTTCACTAGATGTGTTTTCGGTGATGCTATTGTAGATATCAACGAACTTCGTGGTTGTTATTTGACCCAAACTAGTTTGCCCGATGGCGAAATCGTTACTAATGTCATCCAAGATTAAGCTAGAGCGATCTCCGATCTTGTAGGTTGGGTAGAGTCCGCGAAACCCAACAAATATCAATAATATCAACTTATTCCATACCAATAAGAAAATCAAAAACCAAAGGAGAACTTCCCCAGTCAGGATCGTAAACACCACGCTGCACATAACGATGAAAACTGGAATATTGCCAATCTTTAGGGGACAAAACCAACCCATGCTTTACAGGGTTGTAATGAATATAATCCACTTGACATCCTCACCGGGGTAAACCCACGGTGATTCCCAAACCTCACGATTTGAGTTTCTGTTTCATAGCAACTGCCTCTACCCGCAAGGAGTTTTATGGTCTTACGTTCGCTCCACAGACTATTCCCGCTAGCCCAGCGGTTCTTACGTGTCGATAGTTACAAAGAAATATCTATGTGTTTTGTTGATTCCAAGGTTGTCTCCATTGCCCCGTCCTCTTTTCCCGGTCTACCGATTTTGCTGCGCCGCCAGCACAGGGCTGAACTTCGCTCGTGTAGGCTGTCTGATCCATCGTCACGGGTGGGTCGTTGACCAATGCTATTATACCAAAAATCAATCTAAAGCCGTCCTTTTAGGACGGGGTTTCTACCCAAATTTCTGATGACGGTTAAAATCCTGCTCATCTCGGATTAAATGTTCTCAAAAACGCCTTTGCCAGATTGCCTTTTCCTGTTTGCTTTGTCTCGAAGCCGAAAGTTGTCCTTGATATTGGAGATCGCATCGACGGCTAAACCAACTTTTAATCAAACGCCAACGAGTTGAAAAATCTGCATCCTCTGGTGGTAACGTCCATAAACAATGAAGATGATCGGGTAAAATTACAATGGCATCAATTGTAAAAGGGTGTTTTGTGATTACTCTTTTGAATGAATCTCGTAACAAATTAATGTTTTCTGGTTGGCACAGAATAGGACGACGATTATGAGTAACAAGAGTAAAGAAATAGCTACTTCCTGGGGATCTTGAGCGACGATATTCCATGATAGCCTTGGATGTTTGCCGTTGGGTTTCGCTTCGCTCTACCCAACCTACACTGATGTCCTACCACGATCAATTTTAAAATATAGCAATACTAGACAATGTTAGGACGTTTTTTTACTACTACCTACTACCTACTACCTACGAGCCGATCACCCTAATTGCCCTAAGCTAATTTTGTACGGCTATACCCACCCTGCCGCGTATTAATCAAGCGATCGCTTTTATAGATTAATTAAATTTCATCCCAGCCGCCAACGCCAGAAGACATGACGTAACTAGTAACTCCAGCCTCAAAGAAGTTAGCTTTCGTGTGACCTTCTTTTTTGGTGTCGGAAAATCTTTCTAGGTGTCGATAAGGACTCTTCTTATATTGTTCATCATTGTATAGAGGCTCTAAACCAATGGAACGCAGACGCATATTTGCCATATACTTCGTATAATGTGCGGTACTACTTTCGGTAATACCCAATACACTGTCACCAACAATATGATTTGTCCACAGGCATTCATGCTGCACTGCGGTATCAAACATTTCATAAATTTGCTCGAGAGAGTGAGGGAATAGCTGCATCGCTTCTGGTAGAAGTTTTTGATAGAGTCGAACATGAGAAAGTTCATCGCGGTTGATCATCTTGAAGATATCCGCGCTACCTGGCATCAGCATCCGCGAGGCTAGATTATAGAAGTAGATAAAACCGTTATAAAAATAAATGCCTTCGAGTAAGTAATCTGCCAGCAAAGAGACGAAGTAGTTTTCGGGAGTCGGATTATCTATATACTTTTGATAAATTGAAGCGATAAACTCACAACGGTCTGAAAGTATTTTATCAGTACGCCAAAACTCATAAACACTGCTACGGCGATCGCCTGGAATTACAGTTTCGATAATATACTGATAACTTTGGTTATGCATTCCTTCTTGGGAAATTTGTTCTGCCATACAGACGCTGACTTCTGGTGCAGTAACGCAGCTTTTGATATGAGGAATGTTGCAGGTTTGTACTGAATCTAAGAAGGTTAAATAGCTCAAAATGCCATCGTAGGCACGACGTTCTTCTTTAGTTAAATTCCAATAATCGGTAACATCTTGAGTCAAGTCCAGCTTTTGAGGAATCCAAAAGTTTTCGCGCATCTGCTGATATAAACCAGTCGCCCAAGAATAACGTACATCGTTAAGCTGCATTAGGTTAGTAGTATTGCCAAACCAGATCGAACGGTTCTCTACGCGATCGTCTCCCCCTGGATTAAAAATGGGGTTAGCTGACATAGTGTTTCGAGGAGGAGAAGGGAGAAGCTCTGGCACCTCCTCAAGATGTTCGTGCTGAGATAAAAATGAAGTCATAAAAGTTTTTGATTTATTATTTAAATAATGCGCTACATACGGTGCTATAGCATAACAAATATTCGCTTAAGAACACTAGTGTATCTAAACGCAAAATTATTGATTAAAAATCAAAAGTAGTACGTAATGCTCCTACATAAAGTGTGTCATTATTGCTGTTATTTTCTGGATTAAAAATCGTCCAGAAACTTGGGGTTACTGAGATATTATCGTTGACCCGCAAGCGATAAAACGCTTCGATATGGTAGGCATTATTATTTTCTTTACGCACATCACTAGAATTTACGTGTGGTGGCACACCAACCAGAATTCCTGGTAAATTACCTTCACCTCCAAAATCAGGAAAAGAAAGACCAACTGCGCCATACCAACTCTGAGCATTATCACCCTGGTTGACAAAAAAAGAATCTGTTTCACCTATTCCGTTATCAAGATTACTCAAATTAGAGTTTTCAGCATTTGCCCAAGTATATCCACCCCAAGCATGAATTTGAAATTGCTCGGAAAACTGGTAAAATCCTTGGGTGGCAATAATATGATTGGAAGTGGCAATGTTATCCCCAAAGGGAGATATAGCCAGAATACTCCCCGTACCACCAGTCAGATTAACTTCCCCACCAGGACTATAACCATGAGAGTAAGCAAGCCCAATACCACCTTGCTCGCCTAGATAGACTAAATGAGCCAAGGCGTTGTAACCACCATTAAATAAACCATTGCTTTGATTGGGAGAATCGGCATTATTTGCCAAGTAACCGAGGGTTAAAGTTAAATCGTCAGTCATTTCCCAGTTAGTAGCTGCGCCACCGCCTCCCCGACGAAACAGAGGATTATACGACCCAAATAGCGAGGGAACTCCATTACCGTCATCGGCGATCAGTGCTGGGGTAACAGTGGCGGTAATATCGGTGTAGCCAATACCGACTGGGCCAACTACGAAGGAAAGAGAATCACTGACAGGAAAATAGTAACGGACATGGGGAATAATAAGATTATTATCGGTATCATTGTCGAAATTCAGACGTGACATGCCTGTACCCGTGGCGGTAGCAATTTGACTGTTGCCCTCAGCATCAAAAAAGTTACCAAATTCCAAACGAACTCGTAACAAATCTTTGCCTGTAAAGCTACTTTCAAAATTAAGACGACCACGATTGGCTAAATAAACTTCCGAGCGATCGCTATCTTGCCCTACACTATTACCAAAGCTATCGCTGACGGCAGTAATAATTTGAGCATTTAGTTTGGTAGTAGTTGTAAACTGTTGTACCTCTAAGGTTGATGTGCGTGTCTCCAACTCATCAACTCTTCCACCTAGGGTTGCTAGTTCGGCGGCAAAATCTGTCTGTAATCTTTGCAATACCGACAAGTCTTCTCCCTCGACTCGATTGCTGGTGCTGGTGGCAATTAACTGATTAATTTGGTTAAGACAGGCATTTAAACTGGCAGCAAACTCATAACGACTCAAAGTGCGATCGCCACGATAGGTAGAATCAGGATAACCTGCAATACAGCCATAGCGTTCGGTCAATGATTGTAAAGCCTGATATGCCCAGTCAGTCGGTCTTACATCAGATAGTTGAGAAACTGAAGGGACTTGTGCAACCAGAGTCGAATTATTATTATCACTCAAAGATTCTGCCGAGGCTAACGAAGATATGAATAATAAAATAGGGAAACTAAAGAATAAACTTTTTAGCATTAGGTTTAAATATTAGGATGCGAAAGAACAAGCCAGTAACCTTTGCAAAAGTAATTAGGTAAGGTAGGGACGTTTCGCGACGAGAAGTAGAGAGCTAGTCCTTTAGGGGAAACGCCCTTACATTAATTACATATCCTCCAATTCAATACCTTTGGTTTCCTTAATAAAAAAGAGAACGAAAAATAAGGAAATAGCGGCTGCAATTGTATAAAGACCGTAGGCAGCACCCAAGCCAAAATATTCCAATATGGGCGGAAAAGTAGTGGAAATAGCGAAATTGGCTATCCACTGAGCGCATGCAGCAACTGAAAGAGCAGCACCACGAATTTTGTTATTAAACATTTCTCCTAACAATACCCAGACCACTGGTCCCCAGGAAAATCCAAAACAAAATACATAGAGGTTGGCTGCTACCAAGGCAACAACACCTGGTGTTCCAGTTAAAGTAGGATTTCCCGCAGCATCTAAAGCAGCATTACCAAAAACATATGCCATCGTACCTAGGGTAATGGTCATACCGATCGAACCTAGAACTAGCAAAGGTTTACGACCAAATTTATCGACAAAGGCGATCGCAATTAAGGTAGTCACAATATTCACGGCGGCCGTAATTACCGTAATTGTTAGGGAATCTGCTTCGGAAAAACCGACTGCACGCCATAAAATGCTGCTGTAGTAGAAGATGACATTAATACCAACAAATTGCTGAAGTACGGATAAGCCGATACCGAACCAAACTATGGGCAGGAGTCCGCCACTTCTTGTCACAAGGTCGGAAAGCTTAGGTGGACGTTCTCGTAAAACTGTCTGCCGAATTTCCTTGACTTTTTGTCTAACGTCACCGCCCAAAATTTTGCCCAGAACTTTAATTGCTTCTTGTTCTTTTCCTTGGGCAACCAAGTATCGTGGTGATTCAGGAATCATAAAAGCCGCCATTCCATAAAGAACGGCTGGGGGAATTTCTGTCCAAAACATCCAACGCCAAGCAGCTATACCAAACAAAAATGGCGACTCTGCTGAACCCGCTGATACGGCAATAAAATAGTCGCATAGTAGAGCAATAAAAATACCAATCACAATTGCTAATTGTTGAAGCGAGCCTAGTCTTCCCCGTAAATGGGTAGGAGAACATTCAGCGATATAAGCTGGTGCAATGACGCTCGCTGCACCTACGGCGATTCCACCCAATAACCGCCAAAAGGTAAAATCCCAGATCCCAAACGCAACTCCAGAGCCAATTGCACTGATGGTAAACAATACTGAAGCAGCGATCATTGCCTTGACACGACCATAGCGATCAGCAACACTCCCTGCATAAAAAGCTCCGAAGGCAGAACCTAACAAGGCTAGGGATACAGCCAGACCGATGTACACACTGTTAGCGTTAAAGTCTGTAGTCAAAGCTGCAACTGCTCCGTTAATTACTGCGGTGTCAAAACCAAACAAAAAACCCCCGAGAGCAGCAACACCAGCAATTAAAATTACATACAACGTATTGGATTTACGACGAGAAGAGATATGTGACATAAAACTAAAATATATTTTGTAGATAGTTTTTGGTTCTTACAAAATTGCCCAGAGCTATTAGGTTACGTAGTAGCGAGAAACTTTGGATAACAAATTCAAAAAAGTAAAATTTATTTTCTAAAACGTTTGCACAGCCGATCAACGATCATCGCCACAATAATTACTATTCCCTTAACAACTAATTGCTAGAAGTAGGATATATTTAATAAAGTCAAACCATTGCTGAGAACAGCAATAATTAACGCCCCAAAAAGAGTAACGACAATAGTACCAATACCGCCTGTAAAGCTACTTCCACCAAGAATGACAGCAGAGATCGCTATTTTATTCGCTTTCATTTTTCTCCAGTAACCTATGAAAATTTACCATTGAAAAGTTCAGCAGTATTTACCTAAATCTGCCATTTTTTAAATTTTAATAAGTATAAAATCTGAGATTTTTGGACTTATTGTTAGTGAATTACGGTGGATCGAAAACTACCGTTTGAGGACTATATTTTTATCTTGGCAGATATTTTATGAGAGCGTATATTAAGTTTCTTTTCTCTAGGAATTGCTTAGTTGCTGACAGTATTAGGGCGTGTCATCAATTAAAAAGAACAAAGCGATCGCTAGATAAAAATGGTAAAATTCTCATAAAAATCAAAAGATGACAGGAAGATACGCCCTCAGAGATGATCCCTAAAGGATATGCCCTAAAGGATTCCCTAAAGGGCGACACGGAGTTAGTACCCTTGCGGTATACACCTTCGGATAAGCTCGCAAGCTCGCGTCCTTCGCGTCGCGAAGCGGTATACCACAAGGGTACAATGTGGTTTACCATTAGCTAACAAGCTCGTCCTAAAGGATTCCCTAAAGGGCGACACGGAGTTAGTACCCTTGCGGTATACACCTTCGGACGATGCGACCCTAAAGGGGTTAGCTTTGCGTCAGCGAGTCCTAAAGGATAAGCTTCGTGACCAAAGGGAATCCTTTAGGGCAAATGCTTTAGTATAAGCTGGCGCGTCCGTTCTTCGCGTCGCAATGGAAAAAGATTAAAGACTTGCTTCCTGGAAGAGAGGAGACAGTGGGAGTAACGGCTAAGGATAATAGGTTATTTGTTGAAGCAGTACTTTATCGGTATCGTGTAGGAATTCCTTGGAGAGACTTGCCCTCAAGATTTGGAAACTATATGATAAAAGAGCCATTAATTTCTTATGTTCTATTGATCTTGCTGCCTCTGTTGTTTGGCTTAATTGATGACACGCCCTAATACTGTCAGCTAGAAAGATATTTTATAAATGGTAAATATTATTAAAGTAAAAGAAGTGAAAAAGCAGACATATGGCTTTTAAGTTGTACTGGAAAACAACAAATTTAAGTTGATATCACTATGCCATACACAGTAGCATTACTAAGAAAAAATCAAATTATAATAGGTTATTTAAAGCGTTTTATTTAATTTGTTTGCTCTAAACAAAACGCTTTAATTTAGATAATAAACATGATTTCATCTAGTAGCCCAATGCTTAATTAGCTAATTTAAGTATTTTTACTCCTTACATTTTTTCAAATTGTCAACGATAATTAAGTCAAAAATTTTACTTTGGCTTATTAATAATGTCAGCAAGCATAGTTACTTGGTATTGGATAATCTGCTTCATGGTATTTGTCTATTGGTTTGGTCTTTTTTATTCAGATCTCAGCACCTCTAAATTCGATCTAATCTCTTGGTGTGTTCTTTTAATTGCGCCTCTATTTTGGCCAATTGTGTTACCAATATCTAGCTGGGAATTAAGCCGTAAGAGTTTAAATAATATTTTGCTATAGCTGGGGTTCAATTTTTGTTTGAGGAAGCTCTGGAGCCATGTTTACACGGTTAGTTTTCGGCTGTGACTGAAGATCTATCTTAACTTGATAGCCCATGTGTTTAAACTGTTCGACAAACTCTGTTGCACTATATTTTTGATGCGATTTAGCAGTGGCTTGCTGTCTGGATTTTTTAAGCTTGGCTTTTCTACCCATAATAGTTTCGACTTCTGTGTATTATGTGCATAATTCTACTTAATCATAATTCTTAAATAGAATTAAATATCAGGTTGCGATTGGACTCCCCTAAAGGACGACGCGTAGCTAGTCCTAAAGGATAAGCTTCGCAAATGCTTTAGCATAAGCTTCGCGATCGCCTAATTTTCAGTTTTTAGCAACACCATTAAAGCCAGATAAAAACTCTGTTAGGTTAATCTGTTAGATTTGAGCAACAGTATTATTGTACTACATTAACAGTGTAGGCTAGTTTGAAGGGTGAAAAACTTTCATCTTTAGCTCTACCACTAATTTCTAGCTCATATGTTCCTGCCTGAGGAAAAGTTATTTTGGCACCAGGTATTTCTTGAAATTTTTCGACATTGAGGGGAATTAATTTAGGCTTCAATAAAGGTTGAGCATTATTAGTGCGAGGAAGGCTATACACCCGAAGGGTACAATTGCATTGAGATAAAGGGATACTATTCCCACCACGACGAGTCAAAGCAAACCAGGCCGTAGTTGGTTGATTTGCCTGGGGATTATGATTAGGTTCAATGTGAAATGTGGCAGCTACTTGCCCAGATATTTCAACATTATGAGCGATCGCTGGTATCGATCCAACAGCTAACAGAGATACTATAGTTACGATTTTAAACTGATTGAAAAAAAACATATTTATTTATACGATCTAGTCATTTTAACTTTCATTCTCACAAAATTACCCTTTAGAAGTAAACCTAAAGGGCAAAAAAAAATTAGCTGTAATATTTATCAAGTATGCTTAAAGCTTAACTTCAATATCAACACCAGCAGGTAAATCTAACTTCATCAAAGCATCAATTGTCTTGGAAGAAGGTTTGTAAATATCAATAATACGACGGTGAGTACGAGTTTCAAAATGTTCGCGAGAGTCTTTATCGACGTGAGGCGATCGCAAAACACAATAAATTTTTCTTTTAGTTGGTAGAGGAATTGGCCCAACGGCAGAAGCGTTAGTTCTATTTGCCGTATCAACTATTTTGTCACAAGAAGTATCTAGTAAGCGCTGGTCAAAGGCTTTGAGACGAATGCGGATTTTCTGTTGTTGGATCGTTGCCATGATTGATTGTCGAGGTACAGGTACGGAATAAAAGGTTAGCTCAAGGCTGGCATAAAATGCTGTCTGCCAATCTGTATTGTCTCACAAAAACTAGGGGAGAAAACAATGTCAGCGATTTAGCTTAGTAAATGACTAACAAGATTTCCCCCCGTAGGATTAGGTTGTTCGTTCTATCTAGGTTGTCCCTAAGACTACTTAATAATCTTGGAAACTACACCAGCACCAATAGTACGACCACCTTCACGAATTGCAAAACGCATTCCTTGTTCGATCGCAATGGGATTGATTAGCTCTACACTCATTTTAATGCGATCGCCAGGCATGACCATTTCTACTGCGCTACCATCATCAGAAGTGTAGTCAGTAATCGTACCAGTTACGTCAGTAGTACGAACGTAAAACTGAGGACGATAGTTTTTGAAGAAAGGAGTATGACGACCACCTTCTTCTTTAGTTAGGACATACACTTCTCCTTCAAACTCGGTGTGAGGAGTAATTGAACCAGGTTTAGCCAAAACCATACCACGTTCGATATCTTCCTTGGCAATACCACGAAGAAGCACACCAACATTGTCTCCAGCCATACCTTGATCCAAGGTTTTTTGGAACATTTCTACGCCAGTGACAGCAGCAGTGCGAGTGTCTCTGATACCGATAATAGCGATCGTTTCACCCACCTTAACAACACCGCGCTCAATACGTCCAGTTGCCACAGTACCACGACCAGTAATGGAGAACACATCTTCTACCGCCATCAAGAAAGGCTTGTCAACTTCACGTTCTGGAGTTGGGATATAAGTATCAACCTGTTCCATTAAAGCGTGAATTTTATCAACCCACTTATCTTCTCCTTTTTGAAGTTTAGGGTTGGCAGCCAGAGCTTCCACTGCTTTTAAAGCAGAACCAGAAACGATTGGAATATCATCACCAGGAAAATCATATTCGCTCAATAGCTCACGAATTTCTAGCTCAACCAATTCTAGTAGCTCTTCGTCATCTACTTGGTCTTCTTTATTCATGAAAACTACCAAACTAGGAACACCAACTTGTTTAGCTAATAGAATGTGTTCGCGAGTTTGAGGCATAGGGCCATCAGCAGCAGATACTACCAAAATACCGCCGTCCATTTGAGCAGCACCAGTAATCATGTTTTTGACATAATCAGCGTGTCCAGGACAGTCTACGTGAGCATAATGACGATTTTCAGTTTCGTACTCAACGTGAGCAGTATTAATCGTGATCCCACGAGCTTTTTCTTCAGGAGCAGCATCAATATCTTCGTAGTTTCTGGCTTTAGCACCACCCATAGCAGCCAAAGCTAGAGTAATAGCTGCTGTTAAAGTAGTTTTACCATGGTCTACATGACCTACAGTACCAATATTAGCGTGTTCTTTATTACGTTCAAACTTTGCGCGTGCCATTAATTTATTTTTTCCTTATTTAAACAAAAGTGTTCCCTTTATTTCTGGCGATAATTGCCTCAGCTTCATTCTGAGGAACATCACTATATTCGCTGAACTCCATTGAGAAGATACCTCGTCCTTGGGTTTTGGAACGGATATCTGTAGCATAACCAAACATTTTTGCTAAAGGAACTTGAGCATCAATTTTGGCTATGCCACTGTCAGAATTCATGCCTTCAATGTTGCCTCGACGTGAGTTCAAGTCGCCAATTACGTCTCCCAAATAATCTTCGGGAACTTCGACTTCAACTTTCATCATCGGCTCCAACACCACAGGAGCAGCCTGATTGACTGCATCCCTAACTGCCATAGAGCCAGCCACCTTGAAAGCCATCTCGTTAGAGTCTACATCGTGGTAAGAACCATCAACTAATGTCACCTTGATATCAATCAAAGGGTATCCTGACAAGATACCAGATTCGCAGGTTTGTTTCACCCCTTGCTCAATTGGCGGAATAAATTCCTTGGGAATTGTACCACCAACAATTTTAGAAACAAACTCAAACCCCGAACCTGGTTCTGCGGGTTCTACTTCTAAGACGGCATGACCATATTGGCCTTTCCCGCCACTTTGCTTGATGTATTTTCCAACTCCTTTGCCGCTACGACGAATTGTTTCTCGATAGGCGACTTGAGGTTTTCCGACGGTAGCCTCAACGCTGAATTCTCTTAGCATACGATCTACTAAGATTTCTAAATGAAGTTCACCCATTCCCGCAATCACAGTCTGATTAGTTTCAGGATTAGTGCTAACGCGAAAGGTAGGATCTTCATCAGAGAGAGTTTGTAAAGCTTTTGACAGCTTTTCTACATCACTCTTGGTTTGAGGTTCAACTGCGACCGAAATTACTGGTTCAGGAACATATAGAGACTCTAAAATAATCGGATTTTCATCATCGCACAAAGTGTCACCTGTGGTTGCTAGCTTAAGTCCGACTATTGCCCCTAGATCTCCTGCTCTCAGCTCATCAACTTCAATACGCTCATTAGATTTCAATACTACTAAGCGAGAAATTCGCTCTTTCTTTTGCTTGGTCGAATTATAAACGTAAGTTCCTTTGGCTAAAACTCCTGAGTATACTCGAATAAAAGTCAAACGACCAAATTTATCGCTAGCAATTTTAAAAGCTAATGCAGCGAAAGGCTCATTGTCATCAGAATGTCTGACAGCTTGCTCTCCATTAGGTAGATGACCAGTAATCGCTGGAACTTCTGGAGGAGCAGGTAAGTAATCTACTACCGCGTCTAATAGATCTTGCACTCCTTTATTTTTAAATGCAGAGCCACATAATACTGGCATAATCGAACCGTCAATAGTTCCCTGACGAATTGCCGACTTGATTTCGGCTTCGCTAAACTCCTCCTCCATCATGAACTTTTCGAGAAGTGCTTCGTTTGTTTCTGCCAGCGACTCAATTAACATCGCTCTATATTCTTTGGCTTGAGCTTCAAGCTGCTCAGGAATATCGGTTTCTTCAATTTCTTTGCCCAGGTCATCTTTGTAGATAATCGCTTTCATCCGCACAAGATCGACAATTCCCGCAAATTCAGCTTCGTTACCAACAGGAATTTGAATTGGAACTGCGTTTGCCTGAAGCCGCTCTCTAATTTGCTCATGAACTTTAAAAAAGTTTGCTCCCGTGCGATCCATTTTATTAATGAAAGCAATTCTTGGCACATTGTACCTATTTGCCTGTCGCCATACGGTTTCAGACTGAGGTTGCACACCACCAACAGAACAAAAAACAGCAATTACACCATCAAGAACTCGCATCGAACGCTCCACTTCAATCGTGAAGTCTACATGTCCAGGAGTGTCAATAATGTTAATCTTGTAGTCTTTCCAGCTAGTGCTGATCGCAGCGGCAGTTATTGTGATTCCTCTCTCCTGCTCTTGCTGCATCCAATCCATTGTCGCAGCACCATCATGAACCTCGCCCATTTTATAGGCGATGCCAGTGTAGAAAAGAATCCGTTCTGTTGTTGTTGTTTTACCCGCATCTATATGAGCTGCAATACCAATATTTCGTACTCGCTCAAGAGGGATGTTACGTCCCACAAATACCTCCTTGCATCTTGCAGGATGAAACTGCTAAATAAGTATTAATATTTAGCTCCATTTATAATTCTATACTTTTATCAAATAATTAAGGTAGCAGTCTTAAAATATTTTAGGCAGTAATATTCTATTTTAATTAATTTTCCCACTAATTTAAAGCAGGATAGGCTTTTGATTAAGTCAGCAACACAATCACTAAATATACAGTCTAGGTTTTAATCAAATTTACCCTCAAACAAATCTTGCTGATGACCAGGAAATCCTCTAGCTAAATAACTTTTACTTCAGATAAATAGCCAAAGAAATTTGGGCATCAGCGTCTTCAAAACTAGACACAAGCTTGTTTGACTAATACTTAATAGCGATAGTGAGCAAAAGCTTTATTTGCTTCTGCCATCCGATGAGTCTCATCTCTTTTTTTCATTGCGCCACCTGTTTCATTAGCAGCGTCCATAATTTCACTGGCAAGCTTAGTCGCCATAGTACGTCCACCTCTTGAGCGGGAAAACTGAATCAACCAGCGTAAAGCTAAAGTTGTTCCTCTACCCTGTCTAACCTCCATGGGGACTTGATAAGTTGCACCACCAACTCGGCGTGCCTTGACCTCTACTAAAGGAGTAAGATTTTTGATGGCTTGCTCAAACACTTCAATTGGAGCATTCCCAGTTCTCTCCCCAATAATCTCCATGGCATCATAAATGATGCGGGCTGCCAAAGACTGTTTGCCACTGCGCATAATTCTTCTGATTGTCATGCTGAGTAGGCGACTATTGTAGACGGGATCTGGGGGAACTGGGCGTTTTTTATTGCTAGAACGACGAGACATTTGCTTGTTACTTTAAGTTAGAGAATATATAAATATGAGTTAATTTCAAGATTGACCGCGCCTTGATCATTAGAGGCGATCGCTTAAAAAATTAACCAATCAAAAACAGAATTATCTGTCAGCAAAATCTAATCTAATGGGCTTAGTTAGTTTTGTGCGGAGAATACTGATTAATTACAACCATTACTGTTACTGCCTGAAGTCATCATGGGCTTGCTATCTAAAAACACCATACTTTTTAACTGCAACTCTTAAAAATATGAATGTATTCTAGTTATTTAACTTCAACAGTTGGAAATTGAGTTAGCTTATGACTTAGGACGTTTAGTACCATACTTGGAGCGACTTTGAGTTCTATCCTTTACTCCAGTTGTATCCAAAGTACCGCGAACTATATGATATCTAACCCCTGGAAGATCTTTGACACGACCTCCTCGAATGAGAACTACGGAGTGTTCCTGCAAGTTATGTCCAATTCCAGGAATATAGGCTGTGACTTCAAATCCTGAAGTCAATCTAACCCTAGCTACCTTTCTCAAAGCTGAGTTGGGCTTTTTAGGAGTGGTGGTATAAACTCTAGTACATACTCCTCGGCGTTGAGGGCATTCTTTGAGCGCAGGAGATTTGGTCTTTTTCTGGGCTTTTGATCTTTCGCTACGGATGAGCTGCTGAATAGTGGGCATGAGTTATTGGCTTGTGTGATTTTTGGTCTCCTGAATTGCTTAATGTCAAAAAGATATAGCACAATAGCAGACAAATTCTGATTATAGATTAATTTCAGCTCGTGCGTCAATTTTTAGCTAGAATTGCTTGTCACTATTGATTATTTTCTGAGTAAACAAATACAGGCACTCTTTTATAAGCTGGTGTACCAGAATGTCGATCGATTTTAGCTTTAAAAATGGCATTAACTTCGGGATAGAACATCATTGCTGCTCCCTGGCGAATCTGGCCAAAAATCACTTCCACATCTGTCAATTTACCCGCATCACCTTGTACTGTAACCCGTTGATGTTCTGAGAATCTGGCTGCTTGAGCATCTTGGCAATTGATTAAAATGCAATTGCGGTGAGGCATTCCGCGATAGTAATCTCCAGGTTGGTAAACTACAGTATTATGCTGAGCATAACTTCTGCCTGTACCCAAAATTAAGATAATTCCTGGGGTTGATTCTGCTACACCAAAATCTGTCTTAGTGGGTACATTTAATTTAGGTAAAGTTGTCACAAACATCTTGGCTTTACCTGTAGGTGTGGCAAATTGAGGTCGATCAAAAATCCTCCCTGCGATCGTAAATTCTTCTCCAGTACGATCGATTTCGCCAATTTTTTCGTATCCAGGAATTGTCTTGGCAATTAGTTGGCGAATGTATTTTGGATTCTGAAGTTGGCGCCAATCTACAGGATGTTCTCCTAAAACTCGCTGGGCAATTTGAGTAATCAACTCCACCTCGGAAATCAAATTTCCCTGGCGCAGGTGGGTTCTTCCTGGCTCATTGAGACGGACAAAATTATTACCCGATTCTGTAGTTGTTTTATGGGGATTTTCAAACCGCGTAAAGACAGGCAAAATAAGCGTATTCTGCTGTGCTAAACCGTGAAAATGACCTAGATTCGGTTTCGTTGCTACATAAAAAATGGTTTCAATTTGTCCCAAAGCTCGTTGTGCTTGCTTTAAATCTGGGTTGGCTGCGTAGAGATTTCCCCCTAAACAAAACAAAGTATCCACATTTGCCCGCTCCGCAGCTGTAATTAATGCCCTGGTATCATATCCATTAACTCTACTTAAAGGACGTTCAAAAAGCTGCTCTAAAGCTTGCTGAATCTCTTGTTTGAGGTTAACAGTGACTCCCATCGAACCAAATCCCTGAACATTAGAATGTCCGCGAATTGGCATAGTTCCCGCTCCTGGTTTGCCCACGTTGCCCGTTAACAGAGCAGTATTGGCAATACTAAAAATATTATCGACACCGTTTTCCTGTTGGGTGACTCCCATCGCCCAGGCAAATACTACCGCCGAAGATGTCCCGATTATTTGAGCAGCGATAGTGATTTCAGCTTGCGAAATACCACAGGTAGAGGTGATGGTTTCCCAAGAAGTAGTTTGGGCTTGTTGAACAATACTTTGCCAATTTTCGCTGTAGTTTTGCAAAAAATCGAATTTGACTAAATTTTGTTCAATTACGGATTTCTGAATACCCACAAATAAAGCTACATCGCTACCAGGAATTGGTTGTAGATATAGAGAAGAGATTGCCGAACCGCCAGCCAGCATAGATTTAAGAGGGAAAGCTGGAGAGGCAAATTTGACCAACCCAACCTCAATCATCGGATTAATGATAATCACTTTCCCCCCGCGATCGCGCAGTTTAATTAACTCGTTCAACAATCGAGGATGGTTAGCTGGTGCGTTAGAACCAATTAAAACTAGGCAATCTGCTCCTTTTAGGCTAGCTAAACTGACCATTGATGTTCCAGAACCAAACATCTGTTTCAACCCCACTGTAGAGGCTGCGTGGCACAAGTCGGAACAGTCTGCCAGATTATTAGAACCGATCGCTCGCACCATTATCTGTAGTAAAAATGCTGCTTCGTTCGATGACCTACCAGAACTATAAGATGCAATCCTTTGAGCTGGTTGATTAAATGCTTTTTCGGCAATGTCATATACTTCGTTCCAAGAAATTTTGGTGTAGCGATTACTTCCAGCACGCAAAATTAAAGGATGAGTTAATCTACCCAAATTATTGGCTGCTTGGGAGGTTAATTCCTGAAGCTCTTTTAGGGTATATTTTTCGTCGAAATCAGTCGCTGGCTGTAGTTCTGAGGCGATCGCTTCGACACTTTTGGCACAACGCTGTAATATTTCCCCCTCTTCGTTAACGAAACTCCCTTTTTGCCCCCCTGTTCCCCAAGCACAAGAAAGACAAGCACTTTTGTGGAGCAATTTTTGCCAAATTTTTACGCCATCTGGGGAAACGGTTTTTTCTGCCCAATAGCGAATTACGGGTATGCCACCTCCTGTATTTGGTGTTTCGTCAATGCTCATGACATCACCTCAAGATAGTTCATTCCTTAGCTATTTTAAAACTCATGTTTTAAAACTCATGGTTGAGCTTAAAACAGGTTTCCCTATCACTCTAGCTAACTTTTTCCACAGGCGAATTGCTAACAGGTTTGGGGAAAGAAATTCCACAGCCACAAGTTTTGTGGTTTTGCGGATTGTTAAAGCGAAAACCTCCCCCCATCAAATCTTCTGCATAGTCCAGTTTTAAAAATTCTACATATTTCCAAGACTGAGTATCGACCACCAAACTGATGCCATCGATTTCGATTAGGCGATCGCTTTTGTTAGTTTGATGATCTATTTCAACTCCAGATTCAAATTGCAAATCGTAAAAAAAATCCAGACACCCCCCTGACTTAACAACGAGTCTCAGGTAAGCATCTGGAATCTTGCGATTAAGCTTAATGCGCTTAATTTCCGCTACTGCTGCGGGACTAATATTAACCATAAAAAAAAGCCTGCTTTAACTAAACTTGTTTCTTAAAGCTATGCTACAGTAAAATCTTTTGACTGCAATGCTTCTTAATTAAGCTGGTATGGTTCAGGCTGGTTATAAAAAATAATCAATTCTGGCGTTATTTAGCAGAAAAGCTAACTATTGGCGCGCATAATCATCGCTAAAGCGAATAATATCGTCTTCTCCCAAATATTGACCATTTTGCACTTCAATCAATACCAAATTAATCACCCCAGGATTTTCGAGTCTATGGGTGGTACATTGAGGAACATAAGTAGATTGATTACTGCCTAGGATCATTTCTCGATCGCCACAGGTAACTTTAGCTGTACCTGAAACCACAATCCAATGCTCACTGCGGTGATGGTGCATTTGTAAGCTAAGACGATGACCAGGATTTACTTCAATACGCTTAATTTTATATCCTGCTCCTTCTTCCAAGGTGGTAAACGAACCCCAAGGGCGAATTTCAGTAGCAGCCACTCCTGATGCAGCAGTGGGCAAAAATTTTGCTTCAGTTACGTTAGAAATTGATTTTATTTTTGTAGATTGAGACATAATTGCTTGACTTAGTGACGACAAATATGATGTGAACTTAATTTAATTTATATCTGTAATTTGCTCTTGTCATGCTGAAGAAGAGTCAACTTATCCAAAAGATAACAAACAATTGTCGCAAAATTGAAGATTAAGCTTCAGCAAACCCCCCATCTACATCGAATCTTTATATAAAAAAGCTTGAACGCACCAAAAACTGAGACTGACTTAAAGTTTGTTTGAAGTTGCTTTTTCTCAGCCAAAATATCTAATCTATAAATGTCAACAAAATATTAGGGATTTGTGGGAGACTCGCCTTAATTAATTATTGTGTCGAAACTGTAATAGATCGAGCTTTTTATTGGATGTTAGTTCCGCTACAATAATATCCTATGAAATCGAGACGCAGGTTTTCAGCATTTATACAGACATTTATACAGATACTCACCCTAAATATTGATTAAATTGCTTGTCAGATAATCATTTGAAATTTTTGTATATTTACTTTATATAAAGCTATCTAAGCTTAAAAATATTAAAATATTGGCTAGCCGTCTCGATTCAATCTCCACTATCTCTTGGTTTGCGGTATTTTTTAGTTCACATTGAGCGTATCCACTCCCTGCAAATCACCAACATGCTATCTGTATAATTTTATACCGATAGTTTGTCGCCCTCATCAATAGTCTAAAAATTAAGTGTATCTAATCACAATGACGAGCAAAAAGTTATTAAAGAGTCTTTAATTTACTCCAGAAAAGTTTAACATAGCACCCATTCTGCAACAGGTTATCTCTAACAATTTATTACCTCTGTATGAGCAAGCAAGAAATGAAATTTTTAAATAGCAGTATTAATATAGAATCTCAGCAAGATTTATCGACTAGATCGACTGAGCCATTTCAGGGTCAACGATGGCTAGTAGAAGAAAGAGATGCTTGTGGAGTAGGTTTTATTGCCTATCAAGATGGTCGTCAGAGTAATAAAATTGTCAGACAGGCTTTAAAGGCACTGGGATGTATGGAACATCGTGGTGGGTGTAGTGCCGATCGCGATTCGGGAGATGGTGCAGGTATTATGACCGCCTTGCCTGAAAAGATCTTTGCTGACTGGTTTGCTCAAAATAATCTTGCTCAGCCTGAAGCAGAAGCTTGGGGAGTGGGAATGGTGTTTTTACCGCAAGCTAGTGAGAAAATTATTGAATTAAAGCAATATGTCGATAAATTAGTCACAGCAGAAGGTTTACAGGTATTAGGTTGGCGAGAAGTTCCCGTGCGTCCTGAAGTGTTGGGACAACAGGCTAGAGATAACCAACCTCATATTGAGCAAATTGTGGTTAGTTCACCTGATGGCTTAGTCGGAGATGATTTAGAGCGTAAATTGTATATTGCGCGATCGCGGATTGGCAAAAAACTCGCTGATGATTTTTATATTTGCTCTTTTTCCTGTCGTACTGTTGTCTATAAAGGCATGGTGCGTGCGGTTATTTTGGGTGATTTTTATCAGGATCTAGCCAATTCAGATTATGAGAGTACTTTTGCCGTCTATCATCGTCGCTTTAGTACGAATACCATGCCCAAATGGCCCTTTGCACAACCAATGAGGATCTTGGGTCATAACGGTGAAATTAATACTCTGTTGGGTAATATCAACTGGATGTCCAACCGAGAAAAAGAATTAATCGCCAATAATGAGATAACTTTACCAGGCTGGACTCACGATGAGATTGAGGGGTTAACGCCAATTGTTAACAACGATAACAGTGATTCTTATAACTTAGATAGCGCGATGGAATTACTGGTGCGGACGGGTCGGAGTGTGACCGAAGCAGCCATGATTCTAGTGCCAGAAGCTTATCAAAATCAGCCTTCACTCAAAGAGTATCCAGAAATTGTGGATTTTTATGAATACCACAGTGGTCAGCAAGAAGCTTGGGATGGGCCAGCTTTATTAGTATTTAGTGATGGCAAAACTGTGGGCGCAGCCTTGGATCGTAATGGTTTGCGCCCTGCTCGCTACACGATCACTAAAGATGGTTATGTGGTGGTAGGTTCAGAAACAGGAGTGGTAAATATCCCTGATGAGGAAATAGTCGAAAAAGGTCGGCTTGGCCCAGGTCAAACCATAGTGGTCGATCTCAAAACTAAGGAAGTATTACGTAATTGGGAAGTAAAACAAAGAGTTGCTCAGGCTAATCCCTATGGAAAATGGATTGAACAGCATCGCCAAACAATCGCTGCTCAAGAATTTAGCGGAGAAAACTTGTTGAGTGCGGAGCAACTGTTGAGTTGTCAAACTGCTTTTGGCTATACCGCAGAGGATCTTGAACTGATTATTCAGTCGATGGCGATTAGCGGGAAAGAACCAACCTTCTGTATGGGAGATGATATTCCCTTAGCTGTACTCTCCGATAAACCAAGGCTGCTCTATGACTACTTCAAACAAAGATTTGCTCAGGTAACTAACCCAGCGATCGATCCTTTACGGGAAAGCTTAGTTATGTCTTTGTCCATGCAGCTGGGGGCTAAAGGCAATATTCTTAATTTGAAAGCTGAAGATGCAAGGTTGCTCAAGTTAGAGTCTCCTGTTTTAAATGATGAAGAATTAGCAGCGATCGCCTCCTCTGGTTTTAAGACTCAGACCCTATCAACTCTGTATCGAATTGCCAGTGGCCCTGATGGCCTAAAAGATGCCGTAACTCAATTGTGTGCAGAAGCAACTACTGCGGTTAAAGCGGGAGTAGAAATTATTGTTTTAAGCGATCGCCCTGCGTCACAAAATATTGGCACTGAATATAGCTATATTCCCCCATTGTTAGCTATAGGAGCAGTACATCATCACCTGATTCAGCAAGGATTACGCTTGAGAACTTCATTAGTGGTAGATACCGCTCAGTGTTGGAGTACGCACCATTTTGCTTGTCTAATTGGTTATGGTGCATCAGCCGTCTGTCCTTATCTGACTTTAGAAAGTGTGCGCCAGTGGTGGAATAATCCCAAGACCCAAAAACTGATGGAGAATGAACGCATTGAAGCCGTTAGCCTGGCTCAAGCACAGCAAAACTATCGTCAGTCGATTGAAGCAGGGTTATTGAAGATTCTCTCTAAAATGGGAATTTCTCTGCTGTCTTCCTATCATGGAGCGCAAATTTTTGAAGCATTAGGCTTAGGCGTAGATTTAGTCAATCTTGCTTTTACGGGGACGACTTCTCGCTTGGGTGGTTTGACTGTAGCGGAGTTAGCTCAAGAAGTGATTGCTTTCCATCACAAAGCTTTTCCTGAACTTTTGGATAAAAAGCTGGAAAACTACGGCTTTGTTAAGTACAAAAAAGGTGGAGAATATCATATGAACTCCCCTGAAATGTCTAAGGCTTTGCATAAGGCGGTGGAAAGTAAGGATTATGACCATTACGAGCTATATAAACAGCAGCTTCATGGTAGACCAGCAACGGCTCTTAGAGATTTATTAGACTTCAAAAGCGATCGCCCATCAATTTCTCTAGACGAGGTGGAATCGGTGGAAAGTATCTTTAAACGCTTTTGTACTGGTGGGATGTCTTTGGGTTCGCTATCTCGAGAGGCTCATGAAACCCTTGCTGTCGCCATGAACCGTATTGGGGGTAAGTCTAACTCTGGAGAAGGCGGTGAAGACACCATCCGCTTTAAAGTATTAGACGATGTGGGCGCAGATGGTAAATCCCCGACATTACCTCATCTCAATGGGTTGATCAATGGCGACACTGCCAGCTCGGCAATTAAACAGGTTGCATCAGGACGTTTTGGGGTCACGCCAGAATATCTCATGAGCGCCCAGCAGCTAGAAATTAAGCTGGCTCAAGGGGCAAAACCAGGAGAAGGGGGACAACTACCAGGGAAAAAAGTCAGCCCTTATATTGCTTCCTTAAGACGGTCTAAGCCAGGAGTGACTTTAATCTCGCCTCCTCCCCACCACGATATCTATTCCATTGAAGATTTGGCTCAGTTAATTTTCGATCTCCACCAAATC
The DNA here is from genome assembly GCA_019359095.1 of Pleurocapsa minor HA4230-MV1. Lineage (NCBI taxonomy): Bacteria > Bacillati > Cyanobacteriota > Cyanophyceae > Pleurocapsales > Pleurocapsaceae > Pleurocapsa > Pleurocapsa minor. Next base: position 150,593 of record JAHHHZ010000011.1, read on the forward strand.
AATCCTCAAGCCAAAGTGTCGGTTAAGCTAGTGGCCGAGATTGGTATCGGTACAATTGCCGCAGGAGTAGCTAAAGCCAATGCCGATGTCATCCAAATTTCGGGTCATGATGGGGGAACAGGAGCATCACCTCTAAGCTCGATCAAACATGCGGGAGTACCCTGGGAATTAGGTCTGACAGAAGTACATCGAGTGCTTTTACAGAATCAACTGCGCGATCGCGTTTTACTCCGTGCTGATGGTGGTCTAAAAACTGGTTGGGACGTAATTATGGCAGCTTTAATGGGGGCAGAAGAATATGGCTTTGGTTCGATCGCTATGATTGCTGAAGGCTGTATTATGGCAAGAGTTTGTCACATGAATACCTGTCCTGTTGGGGTGGCAACTCAACAACAACACCTGAGAGATCGGTTTAAAGGTATCCCCGAAAATGTAGTTAATTTCTTTTTCTTTGTGGCGCAAGAAGTGCGATCGCTCTTAGCAAAACTAGGCTATTGCAGTCTGGATGAGATTATTGGACGTACCGATCTATTAATGCCCAATCCTAATGTCACCGTTGCTAAAACTAAGAGTTTGGATTTAAATTGCCTAATCGATTTACCAAACGTCAAATCAGATCGTAGCTGGTTACAACATCAAGATGCTCATACCAATGACGCAGTATTAGACGATGAAATCTTAGCCGATGAGGCAATTCAAGCTGCGATCGCTAATCAGAGTAAAGTAGCTAAAGACTTAATTATTTTGAACACTGACCGTAGTGTTGGCGGGAGAATTTCTGGAGCGATCGCTTCCCAGTATGGTAATAGTGGTTTTGCTGGTGAAATTACCCTAATATTTAAAGGCTCTGCTGGTCAAAGTTTCGGTGCTTTTAATCTACCTGGCATGAAGCTGATTATTGCTGGTGAAGCTAACGATTATGTTGGCAAAGGAATGCACGGTGGCGAAATTATTATTGCCCCTAGTAGCAAATCTACCTATGACGCTGGTACTAATGTAATTATCGGTAATACCTGTCTTTATGGAGCAACTGGCGGCGTACTTTATGCCAATGGACGAGCAGGAGAAAGATTTGCTGTGCGTAACTCCATGGGCAAAGCAGTTATCGAAGGTGCAGGAGATCACTGTTGTGAATACATGACAGGTGGTTTAGTTGTCGTCTTGGGTGAAGTTGGTCGCAACGTCGGTGCAGGGATGACTGGTGGTTTGGGCTATTTCCTCGATGAAAATAATAGTTTCCCCAGCAAGGTAAACCCCGAAATCGTCAAGGTGCAGCGAGTCGAATCTGAGGCGGGAGCAAAACAACTTCAAGAGATGATTGAACAGCACGTTGCTAAAACTGGTAGTCCTAAAGGTCAGGCTATTTTAAAAGATTGGGATTATTATCTCGGTCAATTCTGGCAGGTAGTACCCCCTTCAGAAGCAGATAGCCCAGAAGTAACTGAGTCTAAAACTTTGACTTCTGTTTAAGCTATAAGCTATAAGCTGATTAAATCCGACTCATAATTTAACTATAATTTAACTCAAGAGGACATCAAAACCTGTGTCCTCTTTTTATTTGGCAATACAATAAGATTTAGTTTTATATTGAGTCTTTAAAATAGAGCTTCATGACTATCAGTAGCGATCGCCCAAAACTAGTTAACTTTTATACTTCTCCTATCGGTAAAAAAATTATTACAGGGATTACAGGACTAGGTTTAACTTTATTTGTCCTCGTTCATCTGGTGGGAAACCTGACTCTATTTGCTGGCAGCAAAGCCTATAACCAGCTGGCTCATTTTATCGATAGCTTGGGTATTCTACTCTATCTAATTGAGTTTAGCTTATTGGCGATCGCCATTTTTCACGTAGTAGTTGGCATTAGCATTCGGCTAAACACCCTTAAAGCTCGACCAGTTGCCTATAGCCAGTTAAAAAGCGTAGGAACACCTAGTAAACAGTCAATTAGTTCTCGCAGCATGTTGATTACTGGCATGGTGCTATTGGGATTTTTAGTCTTACATCTAGCAACTTTTAAATTTGGCGTATATTACTCCACGATGATTAATGGAGTGGAGATGCGAGATCTATCAAGTTTGGTGATGGAAAAGTTTCACGACCCTGTTTATGCCTTTGGTTATGCTGGAGTAATGATCGTGTTAGCTTTGCATTTGCGCCACGGAATCTGGAGTGCTTGGCAATCAATTGGCGTGCTTAACTCGAAAATTAGTCCTGTAGTTTATGCGATCGCTCTTATTTTAGCTATTTTGATTGCACTGGGCTTTATTGCTTTACCTGTAGCTATTTACTTCAATTTGCTCAATTAATTCTCGATGATTAAATACTACTTGATAGGTAGATAGCTAAGTAGCTAGGCGGAATTAAATATAAAACCAAAAACAAGATAGATTTTAATGGTAATTAGTTATCTCTCCCTAAATTCCCTAATTCCCTAATTCCCTACCAGACTATCTTCTAATTAATTTGACCTACTTGCTTAAATGCCACAGATTAAAATTTACGGACTACAAAAAAATCTTGAAGCAAAGCGTTTTGCTTTGTCCCATGCTATTTATACAGCATTAGTGGAGGCGATTGGCACCCCAAATAATAAAAAATTCCAGCGGTTTATTGTGCTAGAGCCAGAAAACTTGATTTTTCCTAGCGATTAGGCTCCGCCTACCCTTCGGGATCGCAGTAGTGACTATACAATTATTGAAATTAGTATGTTTGAAGGTCGTTCTGCTGAAGCCAAAAAGAATTTGATTCGTATTCTATATCAAAAGATTGCTGAAACCGCTGATATTAAGCCACAAGATGTAGAAATTACCATTTTTGAGACTCCTCAAGGCAATTGGGGTATTCGAGGTATTCCTGGAGATGAGCTGGAACTGAACTATCAGGTAGATGTTTAATGCTTAATAGTTAAAATACTTAACTTAAAACTAAAACTAAAACTGGTCTTTCATACCGCGAATACGCCCAAAAACCCTTACAGGCTCATTAATCTTGGCGGTAGCTTGTAAAGCAGAAGTATCCCATCGCAAAAAAGGATTGGTCTGCTTTTCCTCACCCAGTAGAGAAGGTATAGTAGCTAAACCTTGACTTCGAGCTTGCTGTACTTTTTCATATCTAGTTGCTAAGTCTCGATTATCAGGATCTACCGTCAAGGCAAACTGGAGATTGCTTAAGGTATACTCATGAGCGCACCAAACACGAGTCTGATCGGGAAGCTGGCGCAGTTTAGCCAGGGAATTGAGCATTTGTGCGGGAGTTCCCTCAAATAATCTGCCACATCCTCCAGCAAAGATTGTATCACCACAAAATAATTCACCGATCTCATTAGCTACTGTCGGCGGAAAATAGTAAGCAATATGAGCGCGAGTATGTCCTGGAACAAAAAATACCTGAGCTATCCTGTCAGCAAACTGTACGGTATCTCCTTCTGTAAGATAGACTTGTTGCTGGGGTATTCTGCCTCGATCTTCTGCGCCACCATAAACACGAAGATCGGGAAACTGTTTAACTAGCTGTTGATTTCCACCAACATGATCCCCATGATGATGAGTATTAAAAATGGCAACTAATTTGGCATCAATTGACTGAAGATATTCTATTACTGGTGATGCTACAGCAGGATCGACTACCGCAGCAATTTTCTGTTGAGTATCCCACAGCACAAAAACATAGTTGTCTGACAAGACAGGGATGCGTTTAATTTCCATGATGTTTAATAGATTGTTGCCAAGGCTTTTAGTGCATTATCAGTGACACGACAAATACGCCAGTCAGGCAATACTTTTGCTCCTATGCTTTGATAAAAGGCGATCGCACTTTCATTCCAGTCTAAAACGCTCCACTCTAATCTTCCTGCATCTCTCTCAATGGCTAACCTGCCTAAATAAGACAACATTGCTTTTCCTATTCCCTGACGGCGGTATTCTGGCAAAACAAATAGATCTTCAAGATAAATTCCTGGTTTGGTTAAAAAAGTAGAGTAATTAGGAATAAATAGGGCAAACCCAACGGTTTTATCATTAATTTCGGTGATAATTGCCTCGGCATAAATACGACTGCCAAATAAATGCTCCTGTAGCTGCTCGATGGTTCCTGTTACCTGATGACTCAATTTTTCATATTCTGCCAATGCTTTAATTAAACTGAAGATTTGTGGAACATCAGCCACGTTAGCCTGACGAATAGTAAAGTCTAGATTCATTAAGATTTGCTTAACTATAAAATAGCTATAAATAACCCAACTATTGTCTCAAAAACTCTGTTACTACAACAACAATAAACAGTTTAATATCTGTCTAATGTATGAGTTTTTGATCGGGAATATCGCATAATATAACATTCATAGTTAGCCTAATTATGTTTATGTCTAGCTAGCAACAATTTATATGTGGTGTGAAAAGTATGAATATTAAAACTGCTGCTTTAGCAATTATTTTGGCTACAGGTTTCCCCTTAGCTGCTCAGGCACAAGATACACAAGACTATGAAAGTCTGAAAGTCTCTTGTCAATCTGGCGTTGAATGTAATAATTTTAAGGTTAATTTTCAAGAGCAAGGCGATGAAATTGCTCAAACCAGAAGAACCAGAACTCGGCGCACTCGTAGCAGTAGTACCGTCGACAGCAAGTATTATGTTGGAGGAACTCTGGGTGTATTCTTTCCTAGCGAAATTGATGATTTTAACGTGGCAGTAACAGCAGCTGGAGATACTACGTTACAGCAAGTCGATCCTGGTACTGGATTTGGTGGCAGTATCTATGGTGGGTATAAATTTAGCGAGCTGATTAGTGCAGATGCAGAAGGAGTTCTTTATTTCGGTAATGCCGATCCTCTCGATGGATCCTATAGTTCTTTTGGCTTTTTTGTTGGCCCCAAATTTACCTATACTTTAGACGAAACTAACGATCAAAGTCTCTACATATTCGCCAGCCCTGGTATTGGCGTAGGTAATGTTAACTTTGGTGGCGATCTCGGCGATGCATTAGGTGATGACGATTCGGGAACTGGATTTGCTTTGCAAGCGAAAGCTGGAGTTGGTTATCCTGTATCAGATAAAATCGATATTATCGGACAGGCTCGATACACAAACATTTTTGGTGTTGTCGATGTACCCGAAGTTGGCGAAAATGGTAACGTCGTTCAAGGGGAAAGTGAGAGCAAAGGTTTAGATGCATTCGGCATACAGATTGGAGCGCAATATAATTTCTAGTTTGTTAATTAGTGATTGTTACAGACAGTAACTAAATTTAACTGTAAATGGAGGCGACAGGAATATTTCCTAGTTCGCCTTTTGCTATTTTTTAGGTATTGAGTTTCAAACTCTTTCTTGTCTGGATGATGGGCAAATAATTTGAAATCTGCAAATGTTTGCTACAAATAAAAGATTTGGGGACTTAGGGACTTAGGGACTATTTATCTGTATCATTCTTATTTGTATTTCATATAAATTAAAATTAAAATCTTTTATAAATATTTCTGCACCACTAACCAACCAGTCCAAGATACGTAGGCTAATCCGACAAATAAAATAGCGTTGATCGTAGTATGGAGCGATCGCGCCCAATGATTATGAGCATCTATTTGATTGGCACTCCAGGCAGAAAGGCAGATTAACCCTACCACAAATAAGCCCGACCAAAGATGAGTAGAATGCCCTAGGCTGCCGTAGTAACCCACTGTACCTACAACACCGATCGCCAATAACAACAGCACTAAAAAGATAATGATGATGCCTCCAGTATAGTGAGCATTTCTCAGCCAAGCTGGACGACCAATTCTGGCTACACGACCATAAAACATTAATGCTCCTGAAGCGAAAAGCAGAAGATAAAAAGCGATCGCTCCTCCCATTGCCCAAGCAGCAATTTTCCAAAGCCAAAGAAACGAAGGTAAATTCAAGTTTACTAACCGAGTATTGTTTTATGCTAACGACATTTATTTATTTTAACTTAGCACAAAAAATGGAGCTATTATCTTTAACTAACCCCAAATAATTGTCTTCAATATTGGTGAAAACTTGATGCTTTATTGATGTTTTAAATAGCAAAATTAACTGATGCTCCAATATCCATTCTACCAATAGAAATACTACCAGTCTGTTCGTCCTCTAACACTTGTTGAACTTTAAAATGATCTGGATCTTCTTGTGCATTTTTCAGCTTGAGCTTAATGCAAGGAATTGTATCCGACAAGATAGCACTCGCCATCATTCCCGAATGGATTTCTAAGACGGCTTTTTCATGAGCTTCAAAGACTAATCGCTGACCAGGGAACACTACTCTTTCAAAATACCAGTTAGGAATATTAGTGATGCGAGCTATCTGAATTTGACTTGTAGCATTTACATAACAACACAAAATGCTATCGCTTTGATCGCTTGGAAAAGGATCTAATGTTTGAGACATAACTATTTAAAAATATTGTGTAAAAAAAGGTTTTTGCTGCTAAATCTAATCTAGCATTTCCCGATCCCAGTAATTTGTAAACCAAGCTACCGATAAATAGATTAAATAATCTTTTGTTCAACTGCTTTTGATGACTTTATTGCATCATAAAAATTTTATTTTTAAATAACTTTTCGATCTTAACTAAAATTTCTAAAACGATTAAGGATCAATCTATACAAATTTGACTTTTCCCCTTGGTTACATCGCGATTAATTCTTAGTTGAGGTGAGGAAAATGTAAAATATGATTTGAACTTAGTTGATTGTGGAAGATAATCTCGCTAAAGTTAAGTTATATAACTAATTTATTATCGTCTCTGGCAGGAAACTAGCTAATCTCCTCCAGCAAACTCATAAAAATTGTAAAATTTAACAATAGTTCTCACTTATGACTCAGCGTATCCTCTATGTTCGTTTACCCTGCAACCCCATATTTCCGATTGGGGTGGTGTATCTAGCAGATCATGTACACAAATTATTTCCTGAAGTTGAGCAAAAAATCTTCGATCTAGGAACAGTTCCCCCGCTAGATTTTAATCCAGCCTTGGATCGCTGTGTTGATGAATTTAAGCCATCTTTGCTGGTATTTTCCTGGCGAGATATTCAGATTTATGCCCCTGTTGGTGGTAGAGGAGGAAATCCGCTGCAAAACGCCTTTGAATTTTACTATGCTAAAAACCCCTTGATTCGATTGAGAGGAGCATTGGGGGGGCTAAAGGTAGCGTCTGCCTACTATGGAGAACTGTGGCGCAACAATAATCTGATTAAACGAGGATTAAATAGAGCCAAGCAGTATAATCCAGAAGCCCGTGTGATTGTGGGCGGGGGTGCAGTTAGCGTATTTTATGAGCAGCTACAAGAATCGTTACCTGATGGCACAATTGTTTCAGTTGGTGAAGGAGAACAATTATTAACCAAGATCCTCAATAATCAAGAGTTTCGCGACGAACGCTGCTATGTAGTGGGCGAAAACCAGATTAGAGAAAAGCTAATTCATGAATGGCCTACGCCGATTGAAAAAAGCGCTTGTAATTACGATTATATTGCTACAGTTTGGTCAGAATTTGACTATTATCTCCAAGAAAATGATTTCTATATTGGGGTACAAACTAAAAGAGGCTGTCCTCATAACTGCTGCTACTGCGTTTATACCGTGGTAGAAGGCAAACAGGTACGGATTAATCCTGCTGATGAAGTAGTTAAAGAAATGCGTCAGCTTTATGACAGGGGGATTCGCAACTTCTGGTTTACAGATGCTCAATTCATTCCTGCTAAAAAGTATATTCCTGATGCGATCGCTTTACTCCAAAAGATTGTTGATTCGGGCATGAAAGACATTCATTGGGCAGCCTATATTCGCGCTGATAACGTGACTCCTGAATTGGCAGAATTAATGGTCAAAACAGGGATGAACTACTTTGAAATTGGCATCACTAGTGGTTCACAAGAGTTGGTGCGTAAAATGAGGATGGGGTATAACCTACGTACTGTCTTACAAAATTGCCGTGATTTAAAAGCAGCAGGGTTTAATGATCTAGTGTCAGTCAATTACTCGTTTAATGTGATTGATGAAACTTACGAGACAATTAAACAGACCATTGCTTATCATCGGGAGCTAGAAGCAATTTTTGGGCAAGATAAGGTCGAGCCAGCAATTTTCTTTATTGGTTTACAGCCACATACTCATTTAGAAGAATATGCCTTCGAGCATCAAGTTCTCAAACCTGGATATAACCCCATGAGTTTAATGCCTTGGACAGCTAAAAAGCTGTTATGGAATCCTGAGCCATTTGGTTCGTTCTTTGGTGAAGTATGTCTCCAGGCTTGGAATCAAAACCCTAACGATTTTGGACGAGAAGTAATGCAAATTCTAGAAAATAAGTTAGGTAAAGCTTCTCTCGAAGAAGCCTTGACTGCTCCTGTAAAATCAGAACAGCAGAAAATTACAGCTTTCGTTTAAAAACAAATATAAATTAACCATCGGTGTATCCTGAGGGGATCGCACCAAAAATTTAACTAACTAACTATCTACTATGCTGGAAGGTTCGATATTACAAAGATTGGATGAGGCTCATCGCCAAAGTGTGCGACCTTTAAACCTGGGTGTTTACTATAAAAATACCTTGGTTGCTCTGTGTCATGCTTTGGAAGATTTCATCTTAGATTCCCACAGTGCGCCTTTAATGGTGACGGCTTTTCAGCGTGGCAAATGGTATCTGGAAGAAGCAGATCGTTATAGCGATTTGGCAGACAAATCAGAGCATGTCGTACTAATGGCAGCCCCTGATGCAGGATTTGATAGCCACCCTACTAGCAAGAAGGAAAACGTGTCGCTGGTGCAGCTTAAGCCAGAAGATCCTGTCGCCGAAGAATGGCATTTGATAATTTTCTCGCCAACCTATACGGCAATGGTGTTGTGTCAAGAGTTATCCCCTGAAGATTATGGAAACAATAAGCCTAAAACAGATTTAGAACGCAAATTCTATGGCTTTTGGACATTTGAACCAGAATTAGTGAAGGAAACTGTAGAGCTGGCGATCGATCATATGAGTAAATATGACTCTAAACTGGCCCAGATGATGACCAGTAAAGTCGCCAAGATGACTGCTGAATCTGCCACCAGACAAAGAGACGATTTGGATGCAGTAGTTTCTCAAGTCATTAAGTATCTCCAAGACTCCCATAAAACCCTAAATCAACCACAACAAACAGGTAACTTTAAAGGTTTCCAAGATTTAAGCGAAAATATTGTTTCTAATGAGATGCAGGCGTTCCTGCGGATGGCTCAATTATTGGATGCTACCGACGTTAGCAACCCGATGGCAGCCTCAGAAGTAGCATCAATGGCAGAAGCTATGTCACAGTTGCTCGATTTACCTGCCTGGCAGACTAAAAGGTTGTATTTATCTGGCTTACTACATCGGGTGGGTTTACCAGACGTAACTAGACGTAATAGGCGATTAGGCTCTCCTAAAGGATTAGCTAGCGCGTCCCCCTACGCTTCGCGATCGCAAGTTCAAACAGAAACTTTGGCTAATCAATCTGCGCCCAAAGCCTCAGTCTTGCGAGTTATGCCCCAGTTAGAAGCCATTTCGCAAATCTTGACCCATCAAAGAGAAGCCTGGGATGGCTCAGGTATTCCCGCAGGATTATCCTACGATGAAATTCCTTTAGAGTCTCGGATTATTTGCCTGCTAGCAGATTTTCAGCAGAAAATGAAGGCTTATAAGCAATATTCTGCTGATAAAAACCCAAGCGCCCAGGCTTTAAAAGACTGTCAGGCACTAGCTGGTAAACGATACGATCCCAAGTTACTAGATGCTTTATCGCTCCTGGTGATGGGAATGCAGCAGGGAATGACTCTTCAGGCTTATCGACCAAAAATTGCTACAGGAATGTGGCTAGTAGATTCGGGTAGTGTGAATCAGAACAAAACACCATTTTCTTAAACTATCTCACCACTAAAAGTCAGCTAACCTTTGACTTTAAATTTATTTTTAATCAATTTTCAATCAAAACCTAAAACACAGATAATGACCGTAGAGACAATTCGCGCAGGACAAGAGAAGCATTTTCCAGGGATAGATTTAGAAGATGAAGATTTGGCTGATTGTCAACTAGAGAAGATTAATCTAGCAGGAGCTAATTTAGTTGGGGCAGATTTTTCTCGCTCTAATCTCAAGGGGGCAAGGCTAGATGGAGCAAACTTAATGCAGGCAGATCTACAGCTTACGGATCTGCGGGCAAACTTGTTAGGGGCAAATTTAATGCAGGCGGATCTTAGTCATGCTGACTTGCGAGGTAGTAATCTGCGTGGGGCAAACCTAATGGGCGCAAAATTAGCCCAAGCTTCTTTATCAGGAGCATTTTTGAGTGGAGCAAACTTAACTGGGGTTAATCTTAAAGGAGTTGACTTAAGAGGGACAGATCTGCGGGGTGTTAATCTTAACAGTGCCAACCTTAAAGGAGCTAATCTATCTCAGGCAGATCTTCAGGGGGCAAATCTTAGCGAGACTAACCTCGAAGAAGCTGATTTGCGCGGGGCCAACTTAGCTGGGGCAAACTTAACTGGGGCAAACTTGCTCTGTGCGGAATTAGAAGGCAGCAATCTGGATGGTGCGAGTATGGAGCGAACCTGCATATTGGGTACAGCGATCGCTAAATAATTATCTTGATAGTTGTGACTGCTTTCTTTGATAGCATCTTGGGAAGAAGTTAGTTGAGTAAAATTTAATGAATTTAGATGGGAAAGAGAAAGTCTATGGTATTTTAGATGTTTTAATTGTTGGTGCTGGGCCAGTAGGTTTAGCTACGGCGATCGCTCTACATCAGCGTGGCATTGATAATATTCTGGTAATCGATCAAACTCGCAGCTTTCGTCAAGTTGGACAGGTAGTTGATATTTTACCCAATGGTTTAAAAGCACTCAAATGTATTAGTGAGGATGCTTATCAGCAGATTAAAACAGTTGGTTTAAAATTTACTCAAGCTCGTCGCCAACGGAGTGAAGGCGATCGCCAACAGGCAGTAAAAAAAAGATTTTGGTGTCAAAAAAACCTCCAAGGAGAAGTTATTCGTTCGACTCCTTTAGATTTTGACTTTTGGCATGAGCGCTATGGAGAAGGACGAGTCTCAATTCCTTGGTATCAACTACAAACTGAGTTACGAAGCTTATTACCAGCAGAAATAGTTAAAGCTAATCATCGTTGTGTCGCTGTTACTCAAAATGCCAGCTGTGTCACTGTAAACTGTATCAGCGATCGCGAAATTACGGCTAATCCCTTTGCTCACTGGGAAAATACCGCTACAGAGGAGCAAACCGATGCTGTATCGCCTCAACCTACTAACGAACATCAATTTAAAGCCAAGCTAGTTGTTGCAGCAGACGGGATTAATTCTACTGTACGCCAGTTGGTTTATGCTGATTCAAATTTGAGTCAGTGGGCAAAGCCTCAGTATTCTGGTTTTGCTGCAATTGGTTGCTTACAAATCGAGTATGTTTCCCAGGAGATGATGCAGCAACTTGAAAAGGAATATTTTCGAGGGGATATGGTAGTGACCCTGCAAAATGATTCCCCTGAATTAAAAGCGCAAAACCTTGATTCGCCAAGACTAATCATGATCAAAAAAGGTGCAAATACTCTGGGTTATCTATTTCATACTGCTTTAAACTTCGATCGCCTACAAAATAAATCCCCTGAAGCAATGATCGACTTAGCAGTAGAGATTTTAGAGAGAGCAGATTTCCCGACTATTTTTGCCGAGGTAGTTAAATTATCCGTTCCTCAAACACTAATCCATCGACCCTACTACATTCACCCTGCTGATATCTCCGAACCAGCAATCTGGAGTAAAGATCGCTTAGTCTTGGTGGGTGATGCTGCTCATGGAATGCCTCCCTTTGCTGCTCAAGGAGCTAATCAGGGTTTAACAGATGCTGCTATTATCGGTACGGCGATCGCCAATATTATTCAGCATCATGACTTGGACAAACAAGAAATGATCGATCGACAGTTTAGTAAATATGAACAGCTGCGTCGTCCTGTAGTCGAAAAAGTCCAAGAAGCTACAATGCACAATCACAATTGGCCACAGGAGCAATGGGACAAATATAGTGACGCAACTTATCTTCAGGATGTAACGAGTTTATGTCATGAGTTTATTTTGCATCGTTAAAGCTTAAAGGCGATCGCTAAACGGGTTTAAGATCCCTACCAAAAAGAGTTTGGTAGTTTAACTTATAGCTTATAGCTTATAGCTAGTTAGGCATATACTTGGTCGTAGTAATTTTTATACTCATCACTAAGTAAAGGTTGCCACCAATCCTGATTCTCCAAATACCAGACTACGGTGCGTCGTAAGCCTTCCTCGACAGTTAATTGGGGACTCCAGCCTAATTCTCGCTTAATTTTACTAGCGTCGATCGCATAACGGCGATCGTGTCCTGCGCGGTCTTTAACAAAGGTAATTAGGTCTTTTGAAGGACGTACAGGTAGATTTGGCGCTAGTTCATCCATCAACTTACACAGTTGTTCCACTAGATCGAGATTTTTTACTTCATTATTCCCGCCAACATTATAGGTTTCTCCTGGCGTACCACGATTAATCACCACGTCTAATGCTCGACAGTGATCTTCAACATAGAGCCAATCCCGAATATTCTGCCCATCACCGTATACAGGCAGGGGTTTGCCCAAAAGGATATTAATACACATCAGCGGAATCAACTTTTCGGGAAAATGAAATGGGCCATAATTATTAGAACAGTTGGTAATTATGGTAGGCATACCGTAAGTATGGAAATATGCCCGCGCTAGATGATCGCTCCCCGCTTTGGAGGCGGAATATGGACTATTGGGGGTGTAGGGAGTTGTTTCAGTAAAAGCAGGATCGTCTGCTTCCAGGCTGCCATAAACTTCATCGGTAGAAACGTGTAAAAAGCAATCGCTTTGAGGTTGCTCTCTTTTGTTCCAGCGTTGGCGAAAGGCTTCTAAGAGGGTAAAAGTTCCCACCACGTTAGTCTGAACAAAGGCTCCAGGCCCTAAGATAGAACGGTCTACATGGGACTCTGCTGCAAAATGAGCGACGGTATCAATATTTTCCTCTGCTAACAAATTGTCGATCAAAGTGCGATCGCAAATATCCCCTTGAACAAACTTAAACTGAGGCTTATCTTCTAAACTAGCTAGGGTGCTTCTATTTCCTGCATAGGTCAAAGCATCTAAGACCACAATGCGATCGTCTGGATAATTCTTACTCCAATGATGGACAAAGTTAGAGCCAATAAATCCTGCTCCTCCTGTAATTAAAATGTGTCGAGGTGTTCTACTATTGTCTTGCTGCATATATGCTAATTAGGTTAATTCAATCTGTGAGTCGTCACCAATCATAAACCGTAATGCTTTAGGACGCTGAGGTGCAACTTTAAGGTGCGCTCTTTCGCCAATTAAACTATCGACAATCCGAGAGCTAATTCCTTCTATAGTTGCTCCTTTAAGCACTACGCTATGTTCAATATCAATATCAATCAAAGTAGTATCATCCGCAATGCTGGTATAAGGGCCGATAAAGCAGTTTTGGATCTGGCAGTTTTTACCAATCGTCACAGGGCCACGAATCATCGAATTAGTTACCTGTGAGCTTTCCCCAACATGAACTCGACCACTAATTTTACTCTGGTCATCGATCGCCCCTTCACGGGTAGATTCTAGACAAGTATCGAGAATAATCTGGTTAGCAGCCAAGAGGTCGTCTTTTTTGCCTGTATCGAGCCACCAGCCTTCTAATCGGTGAGATGCTACCCCTTGTTTTTGGTCAATTAAATACTGAATTGCATCGGTGATTTCTAACTCTCCTCTGGGAGATGGCTGAATATTGGCGATCGCCTGATGAATTTTAGGGGAGAATAAGTAAACTCCTACCAACGCTAAATTAGACGGTGGATCTTGTGGTTTTTCAATTAACTCTAAAACTTTTCCCGCCTCATCGACTCGCGCCACACCAAAAGCACTGGGGTTTTCTACTGCACAAAGTAAGGTCAGAGCATCTAAATGTTGAGTTTTGAACTTGTCAATAAATAGATCGAGTTTACTCTGTACTAGGTTGTCTCCTAAATACATCACAAAAGGAGAGTCGCCTAAAAAGGGTTGCGCTACCTTAACTGCGTGGGCTAATCCTAATGGCCGATCTTGGGGAATATAAGTAATTTTTGCGCCAAAGCGATCGCCATTCCCTGTTTTAGCCTGTACTTCCCCTCCCGTTTCTGGGCTAATAATAATGCCGATTTCAGTGATTCCTGCGGCGACGATCGATTCAATGCCGTACCACAGGATCGGTTTATTGGCGACAGGAACTAACTGTTTAGCACCTGTATAGGTTAGAGGACGTAATCTCGTACCTTTCCCACCAGATAAAATAATTGCTTTCATTGTTGTTTTTAATTGGCTAGCTTGGTTTTGGTTAGTCTTTTTTGGCTATCAGCTATCAGCTATCAGCTATCAGCTAAAGATTGCCATTCGGTTAACATCTTAGACAGGGAATCCCGCCAGTAGGGGGGATGTGTTCCCAAAGCTGCGGTGATTTTAGTTTTGGCTAAGACGGAATAGGCTGGACGTTGGGTGGGGGTGGGAAACTCGGCGGTAGTAATCGGTATAACCTGTTCAACTTTTAAAGGAAAACCAAGCTGTTTGGCTTCATCGAAGGTAGCTAAGGCTAAATCGTACCAGCTAGCAACACCACTATTAGTAAAGTGATAGATCCCGTTAATACTTTCATCCGTCAAAGATTTGGCGAGTAAATGAGTAATTGCGATCGCAATATCATAAGACCAACTAGGACTACCAATTTGATCGGCGACTATTTTTAACTCAGTTCGTTCTGCACCCAAGCGCAGCATGGTTTTGACAAAATTACCGTGACCCCTCGAACCATATACCCAAGCAGTACGCAGAATTAAATGGCGATCGCAATTTTCTCTTACCCCAATTTCTCCTAGTAGTTTAGACTTGCCGTATACTCCCAAAGGATCGGGGCGATCGTCCTCTAGATAAGGAGTATGGTTTTGTCCATTAAATACATAGTCGCTGGAAATATGTAGTACTTTTGCATTAATATCTTGAGCAGCAATGGCGATCGCTTTTGGGGCAGTGGCATTAATAGTCATTGCTAGTTCAGATTCGCTCTCTGACTTATCTACGGCGGTATAAGCAGCAGCATTAACAATCATATTGGGCTTTATCTCTGCAATTCGCTGCTGGATTTGTTCAGGTTGACTTAGATCTAGTGATTGACGATCGACACCGATCACTTCGCCGATACTAGGTAAAGTCTGCTGTAGTTCTTGTCCTATCTGTCCTGTAATACCAATCAACAATATTTTGGTCATGCAAACACCTCAGCTTTTTCTAGCGGTAGGCCAGAGCGATCTTTCGCCGATAGCACTGGTTCACCCACGATTTTCCAGTCTATATCAAGGGCAGGATCGTTCCACAAAATACAACGTTCATATTCTGGTGAGTAATAATCAGTTGTTTTATATAAAAAGTCTGCCACTTCCGACAAGACGACAAATCCATGAGCGAATCCAGGCGGAACCCACAATTGTCTGTGATTAGTTTCACTCAAAATACATCCTGTCCATTGACCAAAAGTGGGTGAACTTTTACGAATATCTAGCGCCACGTCATATACTGAACCTGAAGTAACGCGCACCAGCTTTCCTTGAGGGTTTTGAATCTGATAATGTAGACCTCGCAAGACATTTTGCGCCGAACGAGAATGGTTATCTTGGACGAAACTAGCCATTACGCCAGTTTTCTCTCTAAAGGTTTTTTCATTAAAGCTTTCCAGAAAAAAACCGCGCTCATCACCGAAGACTTTAGGTTCAATAATTAAAACATCGTAAATTTTGGTGTGAATAACTTCCATGAAGCTTTTTACCTATTTTTTAGCTAATAGTTACCTGTTATAGCAGTCCTATTTGATTTATGAAACTACATTAATTGGTTTTTAGGTAATAGGTAGTCTTAAAGGACGACGCGCAGCTAGTCCTAAAGGATAAGCTCCGCAAATGAGACCGAAGGGAATCCTTTAGGGCTTTAGCATACCGCTTCGCATATAGGTAGTAGAAATTTCTCATTTCATTTAGGATTGCTATATCAGTATTGCTGAATAAATCTGTCTCTGGCAGCCATTGGGGAACTTCTCCTCTTATAGGGATAAATTCAGAGGTAGGCGAGATCGACAGATGATCATCTGACTGCATTGCAACAGCATAGTCAAGTTTAAATCAATTTAAGTAAAATTCAAGATTAGTTATTGATATTTTTCTGATCAACTATTTATTTAAAATTGCTAATTATTGATGATTATATGAGCAATTATTAGCTTACATGCCTAATTTAGATTGGCTTTGATGGAAGATGTTGTTTGAGCTTAAAATTAATAATTTTATGAGGTTTAACGCGCTGGAGTTGTTCATTTTCAACCTGTTTTCTATCTAAGCAATCAATTTGATCGGCTAACTCCAAATTTACGTCACTTCTAAGCTTGATTTTAGCTTCTGTTCCCCATGCTTCATAGCAACGCATAGTTAAGTTTTGCTGATTAGATAGCTGTAACGCCATTAAGATTAAGTTGTCGGCGGATAGGTTTAATAGTTCGCTTCTGGTTGGTAATTGCTGACTATTTTGCTTCTTTTGCTCTGGTTGAGTCAGAATTATGGTGTGCAGGTTGGTATTTAACTCATAACCTTGGCGAACAGTATTCGCTTCTTGCCAGCTATGTTTATGGGGATAAATACTATAGGTAAAATGATGAATGCCGCGATCGCTTTGGGGATCTGGCCAAGTAGCCGCCCGTAATAAAGTTAAGCGTAATTGATTTGGTTGAGCATCATAACCATATTTGCAATCATTAAGTAAACTAACTCCGTAATCTGCTTTTATGTCGGTTAAATCTGCCCAGTTTAAGGCTGATACTTCCCATTGCGCTCTCTCTGCTGCTGTTTCAGGTTTCGTGGTGCGCTTAATTGTGCTACAGGGAATTTCGCAAGTAACATAATCGCTGGTGAGATTTAAGGGAAATGCAACCTTGATCATTACATGGGTTTCTTGCCAATCTACGGTATTTTCTATCGTTAAGAGATTTGCCTGTTTTGCTAAAATATAGTCTTGAATAAACTCGGAACTATTAAATTGTTTAACTACCCTAATTACCTGTCTTAATTCGCTATTTTCTAACCACTCAATTGATTTTAGTTGGGTGTCAGATAATTGCTTTTGTGCATATTCTGGATCGATATTCCAAGCATCCCAATACTGCCCTTGGTCTGTAAAAGCCTGTAGTTTATTACCAGGTAATCGCAATATTTCTCGCTCGTTGTTCTTATCAAAAATACTATCTAAATCACCTGTTTGCGGATTGACAATTACCTTTAAATAATTATTTTCTAACAGGTAATCAGCTTTAAATTCATCCCGCGATCTTATTCCTGATTCTTGACACAACCAATAAAAACTGTAGCCTACCCCTGGAATATTTTGCGCTAGAAAACTTAATGTACCTGCTCGATCGCTATGAGTAGTAATTTTATTTCCCCGATCATCCCAAAGCCAAAATAAATTGTTATCCTCAAATCGAGAATCTTCTAAAGTTACTACTTGCGATCGCGACCAATTAAGAGAATTAAACACAACTATTGGTACAGCATCTGCTTGAGGTGGATCTGGTAACTTGATACTGGCAGCAATGGTACTTAGAGCATGTTGCAGAAGATTTGCGCCGATGGTCAGCGCTGTCTCCCAGTCTCGATTAGCTTCCCTAAAAACTTCGGCGATCGATGTCCCTGGCAAAATGTCATGAAACTGATTAAATAGAACTTTCTTCCAGGCAATTTCGATCAGCTGCTGAGGATTTGCTTGACAAAAACCTTCTTTTTCAATTATATTTTTTATATTGGGAAATAGTGGCTGGATATCAAACCTGTCTCCACAAAGCAAAGTTGCTAAAGTTGACCACAATTCCGCTTCATAAAGTAATCTTTCACAACGGCGATTATATCTTTTCTGATCGGCATGAACGGTATAACAACCACGGTGCAACTCTAGATATAGCTCATCTTGCCATATCGGCAACTGATGCCGAAGAATCCCTTGCTTTTTCTCCTTATCCCCCTTTGCGTCTTGGCCCCAAACTAAGCGGGATAAACGACTTTGCGCGAAACTTTCATTGCTTTCTCCAGTACCCCCAATCCTCCTCAAATAATCCCCAGTCGTAACAAACTCAATCTGCGGAAAAAACGGCGAGTCCTGCCATTTAGCAGCAACCTCCAACATATCTCTAGTTGGCCCTCCGCCATGATCGCCTACTCCTGGTAGCCAAAATATCTCCTGTAAACCCGTCTGCACTTCCCAATCAACTGCATAGTTAGCCATGGTAATCGGGTTAGTATCCATCACTCCCGTCACGTTAGGGGGAGACATCAAAGTTAATAACTGCGTTCCGTCGGGAGACTCCCACCAGAAACAGCCATGAGGAAACTTGGTCGTATCATTCCAGTGCAATTTTCCCGTGACAAAAGATTCAATCCCGCATTGCTGCATAATTTGGGGTAGTTGCCAAGTAAAACCGAAGCTATCGGGTAGCCAAGCAACTTTTGCTATCTCGCCAAACTTCTCCTGATAATATCGCTGTCCATAGATTAATTGCCGAATTAACGACTCACCACAAACCAAATTAGTTTCAGGTTCAACCCACATCCCGCCTAATATTTCCCACCTATTGTCCCTGACAGCATTTTGAATTAACTCAAACAATTCAGGGCGATTATGCTCAATCCATTCATACAAGGCTGGACTAGTATGACCAAAGGTAAGAGCAGGAAAATCTTGCTGTAGCTCCAGAACAGACTTAAAAGTTCGTTCCGCGACTTCGTAGGTTTCGTCAGTTGTCCATAACCAAGCCATGTCCAAGTGGGCATGACCGAGTAAATTAAAACGACGTTGTTTAATATCCTGTGCCAGGGGTAACAAAAGCGATCGCAACTGCGCCAAATCTTCTGTAAACTTATCAGCCTGTTCCAGATTGTGCCAGTTAAACCCATCTAATTCTGTCGCTAATATATCTAGATCTGCGGGTTTAAATTGAGACAGATACTTGCTTAAGACAGTGATTTCATCCGCTACCAAACCAGGGTCAATCTTTTGGGGAGTATTTACTTGTTCATAAATCAAATGCGATCGCATTAATGCCCCAATGTCATGACTCGGACTAACAAGGCGAATAGTCACCACATATTCTTGTCCTGGTTGAGCATAATCCGTAATTAATACCCGCGCCGAAGAATCAAATAAATCTCCCTGTTGCACCAACTCCCCGTTAATAAATATTTGAGCATCTGCTGCCCACCAAGTTAAAACTAAACGTAAACTCATCCCCTCTATGGGATAACCCTGTAGTGTTTGAGGGATAACAATCTGCTGTCCTAGCCATTTAACCTCTTTCCCTGAAGAAAAAACTACATAGCCCTTCTCATTGAGGATGACAGTGGGAGACTGAAAGGAATCTATTAATGTTGCATCATTACCCAAGTCACGCCAACTAGCTTGTACCTCTAGTCGCACTAGCTGACGCAATTTAGCGATCGCTTTTTGGATAGTTACAGCAGAGTCTTCAAGCATATTGTTGATTAATATCTGGTTTGATAAGTAAGACAATAAAAAAAAGACTGTCGTAATTTAGGCAATATTGCTAATTTCTACAATCATTTCACCTTGCCGTAGTTGCTCCAAAGCATCAACCCAGATCTTCATGCCGTCAGCCTAGGAAAGTCCGTGCGTCGTGCAGCGAAGAGCAAGCAAGCTTGGATATCGGCAAGTTCCAGATCGGGAAAATCTTCCAATATTTCAGTCACGCTAACATTTTCAGCTAACATCTCTAAAATATCGGTCACTCGAATTCGCATCCCTCGAATACAGGGACGACCACCACATTGCCCAGGGGTTTGGGTAATACGAGTGAGCAAGCCAGTTGTTGAATTCATGCGGGTGTCTACAAGCTGCTTTATTTGCCTTTATTTTACCGACCAATTATGTCAATATCATCACCTAAAGTCAAGAAACATCGGTAGATTCGCGATCGCTTCTTGGATAGTTTCAGCAGAGTCTTCAAGCATAAGTTTGATTTCTTAATTTATTTTTGACGTATTTTGTTCGCTCCATTTTGCCAGTAAAGATCAAGGTTCGACAAATTCTGTATATTACTTACCAAAAGGATAGTTATACGGAACAATTCCGTATAATAAATATTTATACATAGAGGAAAACGAAATGGTTGAAGGAAGTTGTCTCTGTGGTTCAGTTAAGTATAAGGTGGAGCTAATTCCAGAGAAAATATTTAATTGCCACTGTAAGTTTTGCAGAAAAGCACACGGAGCCGACTATGCGACTGTCGCCCTTGCCAAAGCAAGTACGTTGGAGATTTTTGACGAATCAGGTTCATTAAAAGAATATAAAAATGCAATCGGTGGGTACAGAGCTTTTTGTGTCAATTGCGGTTCACGGCTGATGAATTATGCTGACGATAAAAATATCTGGCTATGCATTGTGTTAGCAACTGTAGACACTCCGACGAATTTAAAACCAGTTGCCCATGTAAATATTGAATCAAAAGCAAGTTGGTGTCAGCCCTATGAAGGTATACCAAGTTTTGAAGGACTTCCTCCTGGAGTTATTTAAAAATAGATTCGCGATCCAAAGGCTAGGAGTCGCCTAATCGCTTCTTGGATAGTTGCAGCAGAGTCTTCAAGCATAAGTTTGATGTCTTAATTTATTTTTGATCTATTTTGTTCGCTCCATTCTGCCAGTAAAAATCTTTAAAGAATCGGCTAAGTTAGAGGTGGCAATTCGAGAGAATTTATGAGGATTAGGGTATGAACTTTCAGTTGGTATCACTACTTTTAAATAGGAGATGGTTATGATTGTAGCTAGAGAGCAAGAGCGACACTTTACACCTGAAGAATATTTTGTTTGGGAAGAGCAACAATTAGAAAAGCATGAGCTAATCGATGGTCGCGTGTATGCGATCAGTGGGGGTACAAAAAATCATAGTGCGATCGCTATAAATTGCTTGTTATCGATCAGATCTCATCTGAGAGGAAGCAAATGTAGAGTTTTTAATTCAGACTTAAAGGTTAATATTTTTAATACTCACAACTATACCTATCCCGATCTCAGTGTCACTTGCGATCCGCGAGATAATTCTAGCCCTCAATATATTACTTATCCCTGTTTGATTGTTGAGGTTTTATCCGATAGCACTGAGGCTTATGACCGAGGCAAGAAGTTTAAAAAATATCGCCGCAATCCAAATTTGATTGATTATGTTTTAGTGAGTTTTGATGAGATTGCAATTGACATTTATCACAGAAACGATGGGGGAGATTGGTTGATTTTGAGCTATCGAGAGGGCGATCGCGTAGAGTTTAAAAGTATTAGTTTAAGTTTGGCGATCGAGCAGTTCTATGAAGAAATTGTTTTCGAGCAGCAATCTGACATTTCCTAAAAAAAAGACTATCTAAAATCTAAAAAAGAATGCGGAAAGGTTTGCGATCGCTTTTTAGATAGTTCCAGTAGGGTTTTCAAGCATAAGTTTAATTTCTTAATTTATTTTTGATATGTTTTGTTCGCTCCATTCTGCCAGTAAAGATAAAGGTTCGACTAGGGTTTCACCCAAAGGCGTGAGAGAATATTCAACCTGTGCAGGAACTGCTGGATAAACTTTTCTTTTGACCAAGCCATTCTGTTCTAATTTACGAAGAGTTTGAGTTAAAACTTTTTGAGAAATTCCTTCTATTTTACGTTCCAATTGTTTATAACGTCTGGTTTGATAAGCAAGACAATAAATAATAATTACACTCCATTTATTGCCGATAATATCCAAAACTTGTTGAGTAGGACAATCAAGAGTAAATATTTCGGGTTCTGGACGATTACGGATTAATTTACGCACCATTTGGTATGTATCTTACTTTTAAGTACCTTCTTGATTGATGGTAGGGATAGGCTTAATGATATCAGTAGGGTATTTACTACTCAAGCAAAAATTAACTAAATCCAAATTATGAACTCTAATCTTTTTGACTTTTTTCAATTAGGCTCAAATAATTTAGACAACCGTATGGTGATGGCTCCCATGACTCGCTTACGTGCTAATGGGACAATTCCCACTCAGTTAATGGCAGAATATTATGCTCAACGTGCTACTGCTGGTTTAATTATTACTGAATGCACCATGATATCTCCCCTCAGTCAAGGATATATGAATGTACCTGGTATTTATAACGAGGAGCAAATTCAAGGTTGGAAATTAGTTACTAATGCAGTTCACGCTCAAGGCGGTAAAATATTTTTACAAATTTGGCATAGTGGCAGAGTAGCTCATTCAGCTTTACTTAATGGAGAAAAACCAGTTGCACCCAGCGAAATTGCAGCTACAGGTCAATTACATACTCCTATTGGTAAGGTAGAGATAGAAACTCCCCGTGCTTTAGAAACCTCAGAAATCTCAGAAATTATTGCTCAATTTCGTCAAGCAGCAATCAATGCAAAACAGGCTGGTTTTGATGGAGTAGAGTTACACGGCGCCTTTGGTTATTTAATCGATCAATTTTTACAGGATGGTTCAAATCAACGCCAGGATAAGTATGGCGGTTCGATAGAAAATCGCGCTCGTTTTTTACTAGAAGTAGTTGAAGCAGTAACTCAAGTTTGGAGAGATGACTGTGTTGGGATTAGATTATCTCCTAGTAATACTTTTTATGGCATGGTTGACTCCGATTCTCAAGCCACTTTTAGCTACGTAATCAAAGCCTTGAATAATTTTAAGTTGGCATATATTCATCTAATGGAAGCCAATGAAGTTGACCTAAAGACTCGTCAGGTTATTAATCCTGTTTTACCCATTTTTCGTCCTCTTTATCAGGGAAATATTATTACCAATGGTGGTTATAACAAAGAGACAGGAAATAGCGCGATCGCTTCTGGAAATGCCGAGTTAGTTTCTTACGGTAGACCATATCTAGCTAATCCTGATTTGGTCAAGAGATTTGTTGCTAATGCTCCTTTAAATGAACCTGATCCCAGAACTTTTTACGGTAGAGGTGATACTGAAAACGCAAAAGTTGGCTATACAGATTATTCTTTTCTTTGAATCAAATGCTTTATTACTACCTAAATTAATTATGTGGTCAAATTGGAGTTGACTCAGGACAGACTTAACTTTTGTAGTGCGATCGCAGGCACTCAATTAGGGTTAAGATCCAGAAATTTGCTCGCAATAATATATTGTATAGTTATGCAATCAACAAAGTAGAATATACAGGGAGTATCAAAGTGCTTGAAATTAAAGATTTTGCCACTCAAAATTGGACTATTACACCAGTTGGATTAGCAGGCAAGGAAACGCCAAGTACTATAGCCGATCAAAGATGGAACATAGTTTTGACAGGGGTGGTTAATGTTAATTTGAAAGGCGCTGGGGGAGAGTTTTTACGTGAAACATTACTTTTTAGACCACATGTCGGTTCAGCGATGCGGTTTGCAATTGGGCAGTATGATATTCCGATTCCTCCAGCTTCATATGGTGGCGATGTGCCTGAAACGGTATTTCAGGTTGAACAATATGCGCCACATGCGACGATCGGCTCGACCTATCATGGTAATTCTGCCGTAAATTATGGCTATGCTGTCGATCTTTGGCGCCTCAACCCTTCTGACGTTAGTAAAGATGCTAGGACAAACGCTGCAATCAACAAAATATTTACTGGACTACAAGTTGACGTTGCGGTGTCGGGTACCGATGGGCAACTATACCGTCTAAGCTATAACATTAACCTGATTGGGCGGATTAGATTTAGAAAATATATTGCTGAATTGTCTATCTGATCTCAAATATAAATAAGAATGATATAGATAGATAGTTACCAAGTCTTCCATTTGTAGCAAACATTTGTAGATTTCAGTTAATCTTACGTTAGCTTAATTTTCTTCTCCATAATCCCAGTCGTTTTTGCCACAGATTCATAGGATAATAAAAAGCAGGACTCCAAAGGCTAGTAATAATTGCTGAAATAATAACTACCTGCTGATATTTCTGCCTTAAATCAGTCATGCCAATTGAATGTTCTCCAGCATACTGTAAAGCAAAAATGGCTTCAGATAAAAATGTCATAAAAAACACGATAAAAGCGACAGAAATAAAATCTTCACCTAGATACTTTTGCGTCTTGAGACTGGAAGTTAAAACCCCTATCACTACAAAACTGAGAATATGTGAGGGATTGCTAATAGTAATACCATCATAGATACAGCCGATCATCAAACCAGCGATCGCCCCTTGCCATGCCGTTCTATTGAGACTCCAAGCCACAACCCAAATTAATAACCAGTTTGGATTTACTTCTAATAGCTCCATCCCTGGAAGATCGACCAGCATTAAAATAATGCAAACAGCGATCGAGGCAGTAACAAACAGTAAATTAATTACCGTTAAAATATTAAGTGATCTCTGTTTTTGACGCTGCATTATTACTGATTACTGATTACTGATTACTGATTACTGATTATCAGCTAACTTAGATGCAAATGGCTGAATCACTACCCATTCTAAAACATCAATTGGCGCACTTAATTCAACCTCAATGGTAGCACCTTGATTTTTCTTGATAGATTTGACCTTCCCAATTGCTAAACCAGGAGGATAAAGCTTACTCAGGGGAGAAGTCGCAATCTCATCTCCAGGTTTAATGTCTGCTACCTGATTAAAAAACTGCATCACAACTATAGATGAACTTTTGCCTCGAACATAGCCAAACTGACGATTACGACTGAGAATTGCCCCAACTCGACTGGTACTATCACTGATTAATAATACCTTGCTGGTATGAGGCGTAACGTGAGTAACTCGCCCCACTAAACCACCGATACCCGTGACAATATAGCCAGGTTTAACCCCATCTTTGCTTCCCTTACCCAGAGTAACTCTGTTCCACCAGCGATCGCGACTACGAGCAATTACAGGTGCAGCAATAGTTTTCACTGGTTGAGCTTCAGCATAAGCTAACGATTGCTTCAACTGCCGATTCTGCTGTTCTAACTCCGCTAAGTTTTGCTCTAGCTCTAAAATTTTGGCATTAGTCAGCCGCTCTTCTAAAGTAAACTGTGCTTGAGATTGAAATGGTTTAACTACAAAGTAATAAGCTTCGGAGAGAAATGCAGCCTGAGTTTGTTTGATCCCTAGAGCAATAATTAGAGCGACTATAACTATGATTGTACGAAACCCATATCTGTCCCACCAGCGACTCATACGACAGTTGTCCCAATTAATTTTCTGACAGTATTCAAGATTGTTTAAAGCGCGATCGCAACTATTATCTCAGGATAGAAGTATCGCTAAAGACGCGATCGAAAGTTTTGTCTTCTAAAACCTTTCCTGTCCCCAACACTACACATTTCAAAGGATCGGCTGCAATATGAGTCACAATACCTGTTTCATGACTGATTAAAATATCAATACCCCGCAGCAATGCACCTCCTCCTGCCAACATGATGCCACGATCGATAATATCCGCAGCCAAATCTGGAGGAGTTTGCTCTAGAGTACGTTTAACCGCCTCAATGATACTTCTTACCGAATCTTTGAGACATTCCCTAATTTCTGATTCGCTCACTTCCACCGTACTGGGTAACCCTGAAAGCAAGTGCAAACCTCTTACTTCCATCGTGCGATCGCTCTCATCAATAGGATAAGCCGAACCGATTTTAAACTTAATATTTTCCGCTGTATTTTCGCCGATCGCTAATTTATGCTCTCGCTTAATTTGATTGGAGATCGCTTCGGTCAATTCATCCCCAGCAATACGAATAGACTCACTAATTACTTTGCCCTGAGAGCTAATTACGGCTACCTCAGTAGTTCCACCACCAATATCGACAATCATATTGCCTGTAGCTTCACATACAGGTAAACCTGCTCCAATTGCTGCGGCGATCGGTTCTTCAATTAAGTTGACTTCCCTTGCTCCTGCATTCGTGGCAGCTTCAATCACCGCACGACGTTCTAACTTGGTGACACCGCTAGGAATGCCAATCACCATGCGCGGATGAACTAAAGGATTACCTTCAAAAGCCCGTTTAACAAATTCGTGGATCATGGCTTCTGTCGCGTCAAAATCAGCGATTACCCCATCTTTGAGGGGACGCAAGGCTTGAATATTTTCGGGAGAGCGTCCTAGGAGTAATTTTGCTTCTTTACCGAATGCTCTGGGGTATTCTGTTTTGCGTTCGATCGCCACTACAGAAGGTTCTTCCAAAACAATTCCTTTGCTAGATACATAGACCAAAGTATTCGCAGTACCGAGATCGATACCCATGTCCCGCGAAAGTTTAAAACGATTAAAAAAACCCACTGTAATATTTCGCTCCGCAGAAACTAATAACGCATTGTTTAAGTCGAATCTAATCTACTCTCTATATGCTAATTAGTCTAATCGAAAATATACGGAAATTAGATCTAGGTAGTTAGGTTTCAAAAACTAGAGAGATTGCAAAAACTGAATCATCGCAGTGCGATCGCTTATTGATAAATTCTGAAATGTTTCTTTGGCGTTTTTTGCTTCTCCATATTTTAGATATTTTCCATTGAGATACACTTTTAAGCAGAGTTGTTTAACTTCTACTGGATAGAAGCTAGAAATAGGCTGAGAAATTAGTTTTGCTGAAATTTTATTATAAAAAATTATCGCTGTATTCCCGTCCTGTATGGATTGCTCTATTGGAAAAACAGCTATCTTTTGAGTCTATAGAATTAAACCTAAACGGCGATCAGTGGCAGCAAGAGTTTATAGCAATTAATCCTTTTGGGCGTATTCCCGTATTGATAGATGATGATTTTGTAATTTATGAATGCTTAAGCATTCTGGATTATCTGGAACTCCAGTATCCAACTCCCGCCTTGTTACCTAAAGAGAGCAAAATTTCAACAATTGTCCGCATGAGCGAAATGTTGGCGCTACATGAGTTGATTCCAGCAATGCTCACTCTCATACGTGTAACTGATAACCAAAATGCTATTGAGCAAGCTAATCGACAAATAACCGCAATGCTTAGTTTTTTAGAAAAGCATCTAACTGGTAAAACCTATATTGCTGGAGAGCAGTTTAGTTTAGCCGAAATTGTGGCAGGTTCAATTATTATTTGGTTACCGTATTTAAATATACCTCTATCAAATTATCCAAATGTAGAACTCTGGTCAAACCAATTAATGCAACGTCCAAGTTGGCAAGCAACTCAACCAGATCCGAAAGTGATTCAAAATTGGTTAAAACGTATTCAGAAACTGCCTAAAGTGCGAGCTAGACAGTGGAAGCAAAAAAATTAAAAGTCACATTGCGCTAAAGCATACACCTTCGGATATCCTGCTTGACAGGAAAAGTTAAAACTAACACCTGGCTTATAGCTTACAGCTTACAGCTTATAGCTAGTTAAAGAGATTGCAAAAACTGAATCATCGCAGTGCGATCGCTCGTTAATAAATTCTGAAATGTTTCTTTAATTTTGCTTGGGGAAAATCAGAAGGGGTGTAGCCTCCTACTTCTAATGATTGACAGTGGGTAATAATGTCTTGTAAGACGGCTATCGCTTATTTCTTTAGTTAATGATGAGCTTCCATATACGCTCGCAGTAAACTATTAATCTGAGTTTGATAGCCTTTTCCTTGGGATTTGAACTACTCTAGAACATCGCTGTCGATTCGCAAAGTAACTTGAGACTTATTCTTGTTCGCGGGTAAACCTTGGCGAACTACTGCTTTAGCAAATTGTTCTGGCATAATTTCAGGACAATCAGATAGATCGATTTCTCGATCGCTCATCGCATCAAGTTTTTCCCAGTCTGTTTCAGATTTGCTCGAAATAGGTTTTCTGCTCATATTTAGTTGCCTTCCTAGCTGAAATAATGCGGATTAAGCATTTTTGCTTACTGCAAAAGTGGCATGCTCCCAGTTAAAGAGATTGTAAGAACTGAATCATCGCAGTGCGATCGCTTATTGATAAATTCTGAAATGTTTCTTTGGCGTTTTTTGCTTCTCCATCATGCCAGAGAATTGCTTCTTCGATAGTACGAGCGCGTCCGTCATGGAGATAGCCAGCATTAGGTAGCACAGTTTGAGTTAAACCTAATCCCCACAGAGGCGATGTCCGCCATTCCTTACCATTTGCCTGAAAATCGGGACGACCATCAGCTAATTCATTTCCCATGTCGTGTAACAGCAAGTCTGTGTAAGGATGAATTGTTTGGTTAGCTAAAATTTTAACTTCATGATCTCCTGTTTTGAGTTCAGAAATATGGCAAGCATTACAGTTTGCTTGCGTAAAGAGTTTTTCTCCTTTTTTTACTTCAGGACGATTTAATAGAGTACGGTTGGGAACACCTAAAGTTTGGACGTAAAACACGTTATCTTTCAAGGTTTTTTCGTTAATATCCATCGACCCATCAGCAGCAGGAAATAAAGGATTAGTTACCCCCATATCATTTACATAAGCACCTGCGCTTTGTTGTAATAAGTTGGGATTATTAGCTTTTAAACCAAAACGTCCTAAAGTCGTTTGTTTCTTGACTCCATCCCAAACTTCGTTAGGACGACCAGAAATACCATCTTTATTTTTGTCTTCAGGATCGGCTAAATTTCTAATTGTCTTTTCGGGTATGGCTTCGAGTAAGCCTAAACCAAAAACTGGGGGTGGTATGCGTAGAGAAGTTAAGACATTAGCTGGTAATGATTGCCCGTCAAAAAGAGTTATTTTTGCCTGTGGCGATCGCAATTTATACGTCGTTCCATCTTTATATTGTCCTGTTTTTTCTGACCAGTTAATTGCTACTGTCGCTTCAGGATGATTACCAAAAACTGCTTGATCTTGAATTTGGTTGCCCATACCAGGCACAGGTGGCGTATTTTCAGAGTCAATAGTTGCCTCAAGACTATATTGTCTCCCAGCCACCTCTAGATTAGCTGTTTTTTCTGGATTGCTAACTCTAACCAGTAATTGTCCTGTTTCTGGTAAACCCCGACCATCTTTAAGATGACAAGCAGCACAGGAAACATTATTAAACAGAGGCCCTAACCCAGCTTGAACTTTGGCTGGCGGAGTGACAAAGACTGCCTCAAAGTTACTATCGCCATCGCGATGTCTTTTTAAATCTTTTCCTGTTAAACTTTCTGCTGCTTGCTCAAAAGCACCTGAACTTCGACTTAAAATAGTTAAATTTCCCGCAGCTAAAGGATTTGATTCTGGAGTGAACCCTAATATATTGGACAAACCAATACCGAGAATTGCTGTCAAACTAAATAAGGCGACGTAAAGAAGATGTTTGCTGGGCAAGCGGAAGGAAGATATAGTCATATTTACAGTGAGAAGAAAAAATTAACGATTTAGACAAAAATAATCAACTTTCTGTACTTTCAGCAAACAAAGGTACTACTTTCTCTTGAATAGTTTGGTAAGTTGTCAATATTTCGCTTTGAGCGGTTTTCAATTTCTCCAAAGTAGCTGCATCGCTAAATTTAGTTTCAATAGGTGCGGGGACTGTTTCTAAGGCTTTTAAAGCTGTGTCCAGTTGCGTTCTAATTTCTCGATCCAAAGCTGGATCTTTCTTCGCGACTAAATCACTAACACCTTGTCCTTCGGTATCTTTTGCTTCACCCATATAGGCATTACGAGCGCTGATCAGGTTGTTTTTAAAATCAGTAAGGGAGTTATGACTAAAACGACTTTCAAAATCCAAATCTTGTTTAGTTTCAATTGGCTTGCCGATTTTTACTTCTCCGACTTCTTCGACGCAGCCGACAATACCACTAACAATTTCTGTTAAAGCAGCTTCAACTGTGGGATAAGTAGTATTACTACTATCACCTGCGGTAGTAAACACTTCCCGAAAAGCTGGCTGACCATCAACCCCCGCAACCCAACTTTCTTTGAGTGCTTCTGCTGTCTTGTGGAAATCAGTTGTCAATAATTGTAATAATTCTAATTCTCGCTTAGATAGTTCGTTCGCTTGACGATTATTATTTTCTCCAAACAAAAAGTACTCAATGGTATGGAAACCCTTCTGGGTACTTTGCAGCTTGGTCTCAACGTAATTTTGATCTAACTTTTCTTGACTTTTAATTAAACCAGTTACATCAGTCTGGTTAACTGGCCAATCATCTAGATTTGCATCGTAACCCAATGATTCGGCAGGGCCAAAAGCAAAGGCTTCACTTTGTTCCCAAGGAGTACGGGTAGCTTGCCAAGCTGATTGAGCAGCTTTTAGGTTTTGTTCGTTGGGAGTTTTGACAAATGTTGCCACAGCTTGCTCTAATTGAGTTGATTTAGCAATTAATTCTTGATATGTCGGAATCACCAAGCGATCGACAAAATCAGTTAAGACGACAGTTTCGTTGGCTGAAGTTGATGTTTCATTTGCTGAAGAAGTCTGAAGGGAAGCAACATTATTACTGCAACCAGTTCCTATAGTCATTGTTCCCAACAATAACGATGCATAAAAGTAACTTTGCCATTGAGTATAAATACTGGGAGCGGATATTATTTTATTAAACTTTTTCACTGTACTAATACTAAATTTATGGATTAAGTGCAATCTATATGAGAGTCTCTTGATTTTAAAATTATATAATTGCTGCAAATTATTCTTATTTATTTATAAAAAAATTAATCTTTTTTTCTCTTTTTTTTTGCGCGGTTAATATCAGATATGATTCGAGCAAGAAGTATACTTTATAACAATACTCGTCACCAGTTTCTTCAGTGGGGTTTACTGTGGGGAGGTATTTCCACTTTACAACTAAATAGTGCGATTACTACATGAGTCGGAATTTAAACGATCGCCTCCCCGCAACAACCTTAAGAGGAAAAAAAGGCGATCTATCATCCTCCTGCCGATGAAATGGTGATGGTAATGGGTGTATACGATTTAGAGACTGATGGTGTAAATGAGCTAAGTAGGTGGGTGTAATTAAATTGGAAATGAGGTTAAGGAGTAACAAGTAACGAGTAACGAGTAATTATGCGGAGCGGTATCTCCCCGTCGGCTTTTGGGTGGGAATCTTCCTACCCAAAACGCGACGGAAACTATGCGAGACAAGTCCTTTAGGACGAGTAACAAATAGCTCTAAGGGTAGGGGTTTGATCAATTATTTTGCCTACCTACTTATATGCTTTTATGGTTTTCCTAACTATAATGCCGAACATGCATAATTTCGCTTAATTGTCGATAAAAATTACTGATTATTAAAATTATTGACTTAAATTATTGATACTAGTAAAGTACTAATTCAAGATCAGGATAATTAAGAATTAATATCAATAAATCTATGTCTACTCGTATTAAAACTATAGAATTATTTCTCGCTTTGGGTTTTGCTACCGCTGTTGGCACACAGGTTTTAGCTGCCAATGCCCATGAATCCGATGCCATGACGGAAGCTCAAGCCACTACCAATTATTCGCTGATGGCGCAAGGTGGTGAAGGTGGCGAAGCTGCTCAAGGTGGTGAAGCTGCCCAAGGTGGTGAAGCTGCTCAAGGTGGCGAAGCTGCCCAAGGAGGCGAAGCTGCCCAAGGAGGCGAAGCTGCCCAAGGAGGCGAAGCTGCCCAAGGCGGTGAAGGTGGCGAAGGCGGTGAAGGTGGTGAAGGCGGTGAAGGCGGTGAAGCTACAATTGATACTGGAAACCCTGATGTAGACTATATGACAGTTCTTGGTTTAATGAAAGGTAATTTAAATGCTGCTCAAGAACTCATTGCTGCTAAAAATTATGCAGAAGCGGAACCCCATATTGGACAACCGATTAAAGAATTATATGGACAAATAGCCACTGTTCTACCCCAAAAAGGGGTAGAGGATTTTAAACCTACCTTGACTCAACTCCACGATTTAATTAAATCTTCCCCAGAATCGCCTGAAGTACAGACTCTACTTGATGAATCCCTAGCATCTATTGATGGCGCGATCGCCGTTATTCCCGAAGAACAAAGAAACTCCCCAGAATTTGTCTTAGATGTCGTGGTGGAGATGCTCAACACTGCTGCTACGGAATACCAAGGGGCGATCGCCAATAATCAGTTTGTAGAAGTTACGAAATATCAAGATTCCAAAGGATTTGTCGACTATGCCGATCAACTGTATCAGACTGTGGCAGAACAAAAAAGTCAAACAGATCCAGAAGGCCATAAAACCATTACTGAGAGCTTGGCTGAATTAAAAACAGCGTGGCCATCAATTGAACCACCAGCAGCACCAATTAAAGAGCCTGGTGAAGTTCAGGCCTTAGTTTCTCAAATTGAATTTAGTAAGTAGATCGCTTAGATCGGGTCAATTTAGTAATAATTAGTAGTTGATACTCCCACGTTTTTAGTATGTTAGAAACGTGGGATTTTTGCTTGCAGTTGTCATAAAAACGAGATAAGGTGTATTTTTTAGGGCGATTCATGAGGGACTGGCTTTTGAGAAAACCTCAAACGTTTAAATGCCCCGTCCAACGGCTAAAAGTACGTTGACTTTCTCGCTCCCGTCATTTCTGTAAATTAATTGATTGAGATAGGCAATGGATTACAAAAGCAAAATCATGACAGAAGTTGAGGCACTACCTGAATCTTTATTGCCTGAATTATTTACCTATGTCAAAACTCTTCAACCTAAAGTAGCAGCACCTACTAAATCAAAGCTAACGATTAAACCAAAATCTCAATTTCCAACTTCTGTTGCAGGCAACACCATTATTATCTATACCGATGGTGCTTGTACGGGGAATCCTGGCAAGGGAGGATATGGCGCAGTAATTATCGATGGCGATCGCCGAGAAGAGCTTTCTGCTGGCTATAAACTGACTACCAACAACCGTATGGAAATGATGGGGGCGATCGCTGCTCTGGAATCGCTTAAATCTAATTCTAAAGTAAAGCTACATAGTGACTCCAAATATATAGTTGATGCGATGGTCAAAGGTTGGGCAAAAAAATGGCAGGCTAATGGCTGGCGCAGAAATAGTAAGGAAATGGCGAAAAATCCCGATCTTTGGCAAGAATTACTCGATCTGTGCAAGATACATGATGTCGAGTTTGTCTGGGTAAAAGCTCACGCAGGTATCGCCGAAAATGAAAGATGCGATCGCCTAGCAGTAGCCGCAGCCCATGGTAGCAACCTCATAATTGATCGAGGATATACTGGTTAATAAGTCAATTAACTTAATTTTTCTTTTAATTTAGCCAACTCTTCGCGATCGCGTTTTAATTCTTGTTCCAATTCCTGTAATTGTTCCCGACGAGTTTCAATTTCCAAGGCACGACGGTTTAAATCCAGATTCTGAGCAGTAATTTCTTGTCGCCACTTTTCTACCTTACTTTGTTCGACTTCAATAAAGTGGGGATTAATGGCATTTTTAGTTAAATACTGCTGTAAAATGCTCAAAATCCACTCCTTAGCATCTTGAATGCTAATTATTTGCTGCTCTTGCCCTATTTCTACCAATACTAATACGCCTCCACAGAGAGAACTTTCTTTGGTTAACAACAAAGTCTGAGAATTGTCTACTGACCAAACATACTCTGATTCTTGACGAGCAAGTACTTGAAGCTGTATTTCTGCTGAATTTGGGTCAATCTCAACTTGAGCTAGGTATAACATTACTTATAATCACCGATCACTTATTAGTTAGACTCACACCAAGTAGCTTTACCAAACAGAATAATTTCTATCAGCATAATGATAGACATAAAACATTGATCTAGCCAACTAAATCAATTAATCTAGCGGAACACATCAATAATACTGTTACTTTAGACGATCTAAACGCTCTTGCAATATTTCAGCTTGCTTTTGCGCTTCTGCCAAGTCATTATTCGCTCCTTGAATTACCTCTGCGGGGGCTTTATTGACAAAACCTGGGTTATTCAAGCGTCCAGTTAGAGATTTAATATCTTGTTGCACTTTGTCTAGTTTTTTCTGCAACTTCGCCTCTAATGCAGCCACATCGATTAAACCAGTCAGGGGAATTAAAACCTGTATTGTTCCTGTTACTCCAGCAATCACCTGCCCTGGATCTTCTGTGAGGGTAGTGGTAATTATTAGCTCACTTACATTAGCAATATCTTGAATATAGCCTTGGGTTGATTTTAAAATATCACTCTCTTTCTGGCTTTGAGTTTGCAAAATTACCTTGATTTTTTCTCCTGGCTTAATTACCGATTCGGCACGCAGGTTACGAATAGTACTGATGGTATTAAACAGTAAATCAAAGCTTTGTTCTAATTCAGTATCGATGAGATCTTCTCTAACTTCAGGATAATTCTGAGAAGCTAGACTTAGTTGACCTTCTGATTGAGTTAGAGTCTGCCAAATTTCTTCAGTAATATGAGGCATAAAAGGATGCAACAGTTTTAGTATTCCTTCGAGAATATAACCTAATGTTTGCTGTGCCACCAGGCGAGAAGTAGAAGTCTCGTCTTGCCACAAACGGGTTTTGACTAACTCGATATACCAATCACAAAAATCATTCCAAATAAACTCATATAAGCCTTTAGCTGCTTCTCCCAAGCTATAGGACTCAATATTAGCTTTAGTTTGTTTAACAGTCTGATAAAAACGCGACAGTAACCATCGATCGACTAACTCTAAAGATGCCGTATCTGGCTGTCCTAATTCTTGAGGAGTTTTCCCCTTCAAGTTCATCATCACAAACCTTGAAGCATTCCACAGCTTGTTAGCAAAGTTACGGGAAGTCTCTACCGAAGATGATTCTTGTTTTTTACGATCATAGTCAAAGCTAATATTTTGTCCCGCACCAACAACCTTTGTAATTAGGGTGTAACGCAAGGCATCTGCGCCATATTTATCGATCATTAATAAAGGATCGATCCCGTTATTTTTCGACTTGGACATCTTTTGCCCATTTTCATCCAAAACTAAGCCGTGAATATAAACATCATCAAAGGGCATTTGGTCGGTAAAGTGTCCCGCCATCATAGTCATACGGGCAACCCAGAAAAAGATAATATCAAAACCTGTAACTAGAGTACTGGTAGGATAATATTTCTCTAAGTCGGCAGTTTCGTTAGGCCAACCCATAGTCGAAAACGGCCACAGTCCAGAGGAAAACCAAGTATCTAGGACATCAGGATCTTGCTCTAGCTGAATATTGTCTCCGTATTGTTTCGCCTGAGTTAATGCTTGCGC
Organism: Pleurocapsa minor HA4230-MV1; assembly: GCA_019359095.1. Classification (NCBI taxonomy): domain Bacteria; kingdom Bacillati; phylum Cyanobacteriota; class Cyanophyceae; order Pleurocapsales; family Pleurocapsaceae; genus Pleurocapsa; species Pleurocapsa minor. Next base: position 185,816 of record JAHHHZ010000011.1, read on the forward strand.
CTCATCAAAAGCCACGACAAAAGGCGTGTGATCTTGAATTTCGCCTCCAGTTTCCGAAACCACATACCAAGCAGGAATTTGATGACCCCACCATAACTGACGAGAGATACACCAGTCTTTTAATTTAACTAACCAGTCCCGATATACCTTCTTCCATCTTTCAGGAACATAATTCGGAGAATTCTCATTATCTAGGCAAGCTAAAGCCTTTTGGGACAACGGGTCAATTTTGACAAACCACTGGGTTGATAATAAAGGTTCTATGGGTACTTTACCGCGATCGCTATAGGGAACGCTATGGCGATAGTCTTCAATCTTAACTAGATTGCCAAGTTCATCTAGTTTTTTAACTACATTCTTACGGGCAAGAAAACGATCCTGTCCCTGAAACTCCCCTGCATTTTCATTGAGACTGCCATCTTTATTCATGATGTTAATCATGGGCAGGTTATGCCGTTTACCCATCTCAAAGTCATTAGGATCGTGGGCTGGTGTTACCTTAACGCAGCCTGTGCCAAACTCCTGTTCCACAAACTCATCACCAATGATGGGAATCTCACGCCCAACTATGGGTAGAGTAACAGTCTTACCAATATAAGCTTGATACCTTTCATCTTCAGGATTAACCGCCACTCCCGTATCCCCTAACATCGTCTCAGGGCGAGTAGTAGCCACTTCCAAATAACCACTGCCATCCGTCAAAGGATAACGGAAGTGCCAAAGATGCCCATCTACTTCTTGATTCTCCGCTTCTAAATCCGATACGGCTGAAAGCGACTCAGGACACCAGTTAACTAAATAATTACCACGATAAATCAACCCTTCCTTGTAAAGCTTAACAAAGGCTGTCTTCACCGCCTGAGACAACCCCTCATCCATGGTAAATCTTTCCCTTGTCCAGTCTGCCGATACCCCCAGACTCTTTAACTGATTAATAATCGTCGTGCCAGACTCCTCTTTCCAAGCCCAAGCCCGTTTTAAATACTCTTCCCTTCCCAAATCCTGACGGCTTTTACCTTCCGCTTTAATCTGCTTATCAACAATCGTACTCACCGCAATACTGGCGTGATCCGTCCCAGGCAACCACAGCGTATTCCGTCCAATCATCCGATGATACCGAATCAAAGTATCGATCAACGCACTCTCAAAAGCATGTCCCATATGCAGACTCCCTGTAACATTCGGTGGGGGAATAACAATGCAATAGGGTTCACCAGGATGGTTAGGATCGGCTTTAAATACTTCCTTTTCCGCCCAGTATTGCTGCCACTTGGCTTCGGTTTGCTTAGGATCGTATTGAGTAGAGAGGTTCGTTTCGGTTGCGGTCATGTGACTAGCAGAGGTGTGAGTAGTTAAAGCAATTATTTATTGTATATTCATTGCCGTCACTCTTGCTAATTGGTTATTGGGACGAAGTAGTTAGGCAGGTAGGGCGATCAAAAGAATTGTAAATATTTACAGAAAAGTTCTTAAAATTTAATAGGCTGATTCCGCTGGATTAACCCTTTCTATCTGCGCCTCTTTTAAAATCAATAAAAACTCTTGGTAATGTCTTACTGTTGTTTTTGGAGAATTTATCAGTAAAACTTTGCTTACCATTACAACTGAAGCAGCTAAGCCTAATCCTCCAGTAATAGAAGCAATATTTTTCCCTAAAATACCTATATCAAATCCAATTATATATCTCATAGAGAAAACTAAGAATACAACAAATAAAGGTAGATATAAATCTAAGTCTTTTATATTTTCACTTAAATTGTCTATTTTGAATTTCAACTTTTCTTCAAAACGAGCAACTGACTTTTGGGATATTTTGTTAATTTCTTCTATTATCATATCACTTTGATCTATTTCTGATATCTGGATTATTTTATTTGTATTTTTAAATTTCCAAAAAAAAGAGGAAGTTTTTATTTCTTTATATACTCGATATATATACAGTATTAGGAAACATATTGGTAAAATTTCAATTGCTCCTGTTAAAAATAGTTTAAAATATTTTGAAGTTAATAATATTGATGCTGTTTTAGCAACAAAGCCAATAAATACACCAACTTCCCTAGTAACGTGAGAGTAATTTTCATAAGGTAACCGAAATATTATTATGTAAACAGCACAAGATATTATATACATTAATCCAAACCATTGTAGTGCTTTGCTAGATAATAGTGAGCGAAAGTATTTTTCCATATTTTGTACTCCTTTTTTTTGCTTGTTTTTTTTACTTTTATATATAAAATCATTTAATAATTTTTCGAGAGCTAGCATTTCTTGCTTTCTTTTTGAAGAATACATTGTTTATTTTAAAACGTACTAGATGTAAATAACTTTTGCTCTAAGAGAGATCGTACTTTTATTGAAGAAGAGATTGAATAGCTTGATATAGATCCAACAAGTTGGGTATTCATTTCATCATTACACTGTAACTAATTCATTTTAAGTGTAAATGTTTTTTGTGTAAGTGTTCAAATGAGCGAAAAGATAAAAAGAGCGATGCCTAAGGCTAGCTGCGCAATCGCACTGACATGTAGATAAGCGATCGCCTTAAAAATTATTTTATAGATTATCCTGAGAATGTCCAGTTCATAAATAGAGAACAAATTTGCCTCAGAAAATACGAGAATTAAAAGCAATACTACTTAAAGCAGGTTTTGAGTTGATGCCTAAACGCGGTAAAGGCAGTCATGCCATATATCAATATCCAGGAACTACAATAAGAGTAAACTTACCTGGAAAAGATGGAGCGGATGCCAAAGCATATTCAGAAAAGCAAGTGAAAGAAGCTATTAAAAGAATACAAAATGAATCATAAGTATCAAATTACCATTGCTTGGAGTCAAGAAGATGAATGTTATTTAGCTTATCTCCCCGATTTTGCTGAAGAAGTTATGCAGCCTGTTAGTCATGGAGATACTTATCAGGAAGCTTTGCAACATGGCTTAGAAGTCATGGAAGAATTAATTTTACATTTACAAGCAGAAGGTAAATCTTTGCCAGTCGCTAAGTTAGTTTTAGCCTAATCTAGTTTCATTATGATGGGTTTAGTTTAAGTGCGATCGCCTTTACAATGGAATCCAAATCAGTTGGTTTTTCCATTCCTCTGCTTCTGTAGTTTCCCAAATTAACACTACATCTTCGGCTAACTCTCTAATTGTTGCTTGAGGTTTAAGCCAAAACAAGCCCCAAATAAAACTACCATTATCCCAATGTGCTTCTAAATGCTCAGGCATACTTTTACGATTATCAGTCAACAATATACGTTGCGATCGCTGTAAATAGATTAATATATCTGGATCTAATGTCCCCGAAGTTGGTGCGCCTGCATCTCCTACACGCAAGATATCAATTTGAGGATTTAGACGTAATATTGCTAACTTAAACCTTGGTGCTAGGTTTTCATCCAACAAAAAGCGTACTTTCATTCTTTCTCTAAGTTTGTGGCAGTACGTCTAATTTTTTCAGCTTGCAATTTTTGTATGATGGCTGGAGGGTTATCTTTAAATTTTTGATAGCGTTTTGCTTGGTATTCTCTTAACCGAGTTAAATACTTATTAACCTGTGATCTTTTGTGTAAATAATAAGTAATAGTTGCGTGTATTTCTTCCAAACTTAATGTAGGTAAATTAGCTTGAATTTCTTCTGGAGTAAATCCTTCTAAATAATAATTAAGTACATCTTCAATACCAATTCGATGTCCTTTGATGCGAATATCATCAGCAGACTGAAAATCAAAATAATCTTCTAGTTTAATTGTCGAGAACATATAACCTTAGCTTGGTTGTAAGCTTTCAAATATTCTAATACTTAGACCCTATATCTTAAGTTTAAATATTTTTTGTGTAAACGTTCAGATGATTGAAAAGAAAAAAAGAACGATGCATATAGCTAGCTGTGCGATCGCGCTTACGCAAGTCAAACACTACAATTAATGTTGTCATCAAATATAAAAAGCGATCTCGTTATCTTAAAGACACTGAAAGTAGAGCGACTTTACCACACAATGCAACTGCATTACTAATTGAGCTAAAATCGGTTTAGCCCTCATAAAATAGACTATGACTAAAATATTACAAGCAGAATCTACTCTAACTGATCGATATCAAACCACCATTCCAGATATAGTTAGAAAAACTTTAGGTTTAAGCAAGAAAGATAAAATTGCTTACGTTATTAACTCCGATGGAACAGTAACTATTTCCCGCAGCGAAGTATTCGAGGAAGATCCAGTATTAAGCAAATTTCTTGATTTTCTCGCTCAAGACATGGAAAAAAATTCACAACAAATACAACCTATTACGACACAAACTTTAGAGAGAGTTCAATCTTTAGTAGCCGATCTCGATATCGATCTAGATGCACCTTTATCTGATGAGGATGAGTAACTTTGTCAGCAGGTCAAGCCTTAATTATTAACGGATGGTGTATTTATGCTCATCCATTATTTATCAGTCAGGTAGAAGAATTAACTGAGCAAGTAGAACGTTTACGCCAGAAATACCCGCAAGACTATCACCAGAAAAATGCAACTAAACGATTGGCAGCAATAAATAAACTGGCTTTTGAAATCATCCCTCAAGATCCAACTCGTCCAGAATATCGTCAGGGAAATACTCTTGGCAGTGAATATAAACATTGGTTTCGAGCCAAGTTTTTTCAGCAATATCGTTTGTTCTTTCGATATCATCAGCAACAAAAAATTATTGTCTATGCTTGGGTTAATGATGAAAAGTCTAAGCGTGCGTATGAAAGTAAGACTGATGCTTATCAAGTATTTAAAAAGATCCTAGAAAGTGGGAATCCTCCTAATGATTGGAAAATTTTATTAGAACAATCAAGAGATTTAACTGAGTAGAAAGATTTGTTTCAGTTGCGATCATAAAACTAGCAAAAGAGTTATCTAGCTTTCAATAAATGGCTTTGCTTACACCATAAGCAGCTAAACCTCCGATTGTTCCTAAAGCAGTTAAACCCAAAGCTCCAATTCCTAAAGCACTTCCAGAAGCAACTATACCCACTCCGCCAATGGCACTATATGTTAATGCACCAGCCATTGCGCCACCAGCAACAGGAACAAAGACAAATTTATCAAAATTCTGTTTATTTGGTTGAGAATTATATGAATTTGTCCAAGAAGATAAAGCTTTATTATACATTTTTAGATCATAATCTGTAATTTTCATCCATTCATTATTCGACATAATTCTTTTAAATTCTTGCTCTATGTAAACTGCTTTTATTCCTTCTATTTCAGGATTAAAACACTTAACTTTATGCCATATTTCTTCAGCATTAATTATTAATTCATAGTATTTGTACTGAAATAACATCATTAAAGAGTCAGCAGCAGCTTCTTGTAAAAAACTAACTAATACTTGCTTATATTCATTAGTTAAAAGATTAGTAACTAATACTTGATTGTCAGATTTCAATTCTAATTTTAAAGTTAAAGACATAGCTCATAATAAATAGGATATTACTATGATAATTTTTTGAATATTAAATATAGTGATAGATATCACTTTGTATTAACAATTTTATTGACTAAGATCGCTAAATGGAAGCTGAAGCAACACAATATCTCCTTTACTCAAAGCCATTAGACAGGTTCTCCATCCTCTAAGCTATAAATATCTGGTTCATCATTGAGAAAATCAAAAACATTACTTGCTTCAGCTAAACTAATAATTTCTTTCTGAGAAGGATAAGGCAAATCGGTAAATAACTTTTGTTCTAAAAGCAATCTTTCCTCATCGGAGAGAGATTGAATAACTTGATATATAGATTCAACAAGTTGAGTATTCATTTCATCATTAAACTGTAGCTAATTCATTTTAAGTGTAAATGTTTTTTGTATAACTGTTCAGATGATCGAGAAGATATAATGAGAGATCGCACCAAGATGTAGATAAGCGATCGCCTTCCATCCATAAGCAATGTTATCCTAAATAATATATTTACTAACTTAATTGCGATCGCTACTATCGAAAAGAGTTAAGTAGGGTTCATATCGATAAAGACGATTACGTTGCCAGCCTGTGATTTCCCTGATTAAACTTAATTTTTCTAATTGTTTGACAGTTTTATTAGCTGTTCCATAGGAGCATTCCAGATATTCCTCTACCAATGGAATATTAATTATCGGTTTTTCAAACAGTAAATCTAGTAACCGTAACCCATAGCCACTGTTATTAATTTCTCTACCAATTAACTCTCGATGTTGTTCTCGCAGATTAAGAATAGATCTAGCTGTAGAGGTGGCTGACTTACTTACCTCAAAAATCCCTTTGAGAAAAAACTTTAACCATCCTTCCCAGTTACCTTCTGTTCGTACTGCCATCAATCTGTCATAGTATTCTGCACGATGAAACTTAAGGTAATGACTGAGATAAAGTAATGGTTTCTGTAATATTTCTCTTTGACATAGTAAGAATGTAATTAACAGTCTACCAATGCGACCATTTCCATCTAAGAAAGGGTGAATCGTTTCAAATTGAGCATGAGCTAAACCACAGTGGATTAATGCAGGAAGCGAGTCCTGTTGATGCAAAAATTGCTCTAAATTATTAAGAGCATTATGCATTTCCACAACTGGCGGAGGAACAAAAGTTGCTTGTGCCAAGGTGCTACCTGATGAACCAATCCAGTTTTGCGTTTTACGAAATTCTCCAGGAGTGCGATCGCTTCCTCTAACTCCATCAAGCAGTTTCTCATGAATTTCTCGAATCAGACGTAAACATAACGGTAATTCTTTGAGACGCTCTAAACCATATTGCAAAGCATTAACATAATTGACAACCTCTTCTATGTCTTTTGGTCGTTCTTGTCCTTTAACATCGATTTCATACTGTAATACATCTTCAAGAGTGCTTTGAGTACCTTCAATTTGAGAACTCAATACTGCCTCTTGACGAACATACATGGCGACAAATAAATCGGGATTGGGCAAAATGGAGGTAGCACCATCCAATCTCCCAAGAGAACGATCTGCTTGAGAAAGTAAACGAGTCAGTTCTGCATCCATCTTTACTTCTGGTTTTGGTGGCAGTGGTGCAGGAATAAATGCAGTGTAACCTTCAACTTGTTTTACAAACTGACCAGATCGCATAATAAGACTCGAGGAATAATTATCTTATTTCATACAAGTAAAATAAAACTATAATTTTAAGTTTTTATTTCACATATAGTCTATTTGGTAAAATAAGATTTGTCAAATATCAACTACAAAGCAAGTGAAAGAGGCTATTAATTAGCTCTCAAAAAAAATCTCGCTTAGTAAAAAATACTAAACGAGACTAGATTTTATAACTTACAGCTTGAGCTAAAACAATGCTCAAGATAATCTTTAGCTTGTAACTATTACTTACTTAGCTGCTTGACGTTCTTTGGCTTCAGCAATAACTTCTTCTGCCACATTCTTCGGACAAGGTGAGTAGTAATTAAATTCCATCGAAAACTGACCACGGCCAGAAGTCATCGTACGTAAGTCACCGATATAACCAAACATTTCACTTAAAGGTACGTCAGCTTTGATGCGAACCCCCATCGGCGTTGAGTTTTGCGATTTAATCATGCCACGACGACGATTCAAGTCCCCAATAACATCACCCATATGATCGTCAGGAGTAAATACATCCACGTTCATAATAGGCTCTAGAATTTGTGGGCCAGCTTTAGGTAGTGTTTGACGATAACCAGATTTAGCGGCAATTTCAAAAGCGATCGCACTAGAATCGACAGGGTGGAAAGAACCGTCAGTGAGGGTTACTTTTAAATCCACACAAGGGAAACCTGCTAAGACACCTTTTTCAATACTGCTGGCAAAACCTTTTTCGACTGCGGGCCAGAATTCACGAGGAACGTTACCACCAGTAACTTTGGACTCAAACTCAAAGCCAGAACCTGGTTCTCCAGGCTCGATCGTGTAGTCAATTTTGCCAAACTGACCAGAACCACCAGACTGTTTCTTATGGGTATAACTATCAGTAACGGCTTTAGTGATCGACTCTCGATAAGCTACTTGAGGCTTACCTACTTCAACTTCCACACCATGAGTACGCTTGAGGATGTCTACCTTAATGTCTAAGTGTAGTTCTCCCATTCCTTTGATGATAGTTTCGCCGCTTTCAAAATCAGTTTCTACATAGAAAGAAGGATCTTCTTGCACCATCTTACTTAAAGCAATACCCATTTTCTCTGACGCACCCTTATTCATCGGTGTTACGGCGATCGAGATTACAGGATCGGGGAAGACCATCGGCTCAAGAGTCGCTGGGTTTTTAGGATCGCAGAGAGTATGTCCAGTTTGAATGTTTTTCAGACCAACGATCGCAATAATATCTCCTGCTTGAGCAAAATCAATTTCTTCACGAGAATCGGCGTGCATTTCAACCATCCGTCCTACACGCTCAGTTTTACCTGTAGCAGTATCCAGCACAGATTCGCCTTTGTTTAACGTACCTGAGTAGATTCGAGTAAAGGTTAATGCACCATAGCGGTCATCCATGATTTTAAAAGCTAAAGCACGGAAAGGCCCTTCTGGGTCAACGATCGCATATTTACCAGTTTCATTACCATCCAAGTCAACTTCAGGCTGGGGTGGAACTTCAGTAGGGTTAGGTAGATAGTCAACTACCGCATCCAATACTAACTGAACCCCTTTATTTTTAAAGGAAGAACCACAGTAAGTAGGGAAGAAAGCTAATTCGCGCGTACCTTTACGGATACAACCCTTGATTTCATCGATGGAAAGCTCTTCACCCTCAAGGTATTTTTCCATCAATTCATCATCTTGTTCTACCGCAGTTTCAATTAGCTGTTCGCGGTAAGTTTCCACGTCGTCAACCATATCCGCAGGAACATCTTGGATTTCATAATTTTCTGGTAGACCAGAATCATCCCAGATCCAAGCTTTGCGAGTCAATAAATCGACTACGCCTTTAAAATCATTTTCCACCCCGATAGGTAAAACCATAACTAGAGGAGTCGCCGCCAGAATTTCTTTAACTTGCTTAACTACACTAAAAAAGTCGGCTCCAGTACGGTCTAGTTTATTAACGTAGATTACCCGAGCAACCTTAGAATCGTTAGCGTAACGCCAGTTAGTTTCAGACTGAGGTTCAACCCCACCCGAACCACAGAACACACCAATCCCACCGTCAAGAACTTTGAGAGAACGGTAAACTTCAATTGTAAAATCAACGTGACCAGGAGTATCAATGATATTTAGCTGATGATCTTTCCAGAAACAGCTAGTGGCAGCCGACTGGATCGTAATACCACGTTCTTTTTCCTGATCCATGAAGTCAGTTGTTGCTTCTCCATCATGTACCTCACCGATCTTGTGACTTTTACCAGTAAGCTTGAGGATTCTTTCTGTAGTGGTTGTTTTACCAGCATCCACGTGAGCGAAGATGCCTATGTTCCGATATCGAGAAAGGTCTTTCATTTTTGTCTATATTTTGATGATTAATACTTGACCTCACGTTCGCGGAGTTTACCGACGGGTAATTATCTTTTAGATAGCTAGGTGGTGAGGTCATTGATTGTTGCAGATCTAATCCGTCTTAGGTTTAGATTTCAATCGTCTGTTAAACGTTATGCAGCCAATCTAATTTCTGATGGCAACGATGCTTATTATAATGCCAATTGTTAATTAATGATAAGATATATCGCGCTATGTATGGCTAGAGATTACCCATACTGACATTGGTAATTACCGAATTTAACTGCAAAGATACCAGCGATTTATTGCTTAATGAATCATTAAAAACAAGCTTGTAGAAATCAGACAGCCGTTAATTGTTACAGAGAAAATAGATACAATCGATCGCTTTTGCCTAAATTAGACTGTTTGCTTAAAATCTAGCCTAGAGAATTATTGTAGGCGATTCATAACAAACGGCTGGAGCTAGATATTCATTGTTCCTTGCTTCTGAAGAGAGAGGCTGTTTCTAAATACTCATTTTATTATAGCTTGCCACTGGGAAAAAAGCGATCGCCTGGAAATGCGATCGCTCGTAACCAAAAACTTAAACTGCAAGCGATTATCCTTGTGTAGGGTGGGCATCGGCAAAAAATATATTTAAGATAGTGATGTTCTGACTATGCCCACCGAATTCAGTTTCAATGCCTAATTATCGACGAGTTTATCTTCCAGGTGGTATTTATTTTTTTACCTTGGTTACATATTGCCGTCGTCCTTTGTTTAAAGATCCAGCTAATGTTGAGCTTTTGCGTGCTGCTACTGCCCAAATTAAAGCCAAAAAACCATTTGAGATTCTGGCTGCTGTAGTTTTGCCAGACCATATTCATTTTGTGTGGCAATTATCTCCTAATGACTCTGATTATTCTCAAAAGATATCGAGATTAAAAGTTTTATTTACTCGTGCTTTTAAGGCTAATTATCCTTTATCTAATCAGGTTTCTGCTTCACGGCTTAAACATAGGGAGAGCGATGTTTGGCAACGACGTTTTTGGGAACACACCATTAAAGAGGAAGCCGCTTTGCACCAGTATTTGGATTATGTTCATTACAATCCCGTTAAGCATGGATTAGTTTCTTGCCCTCATCTATGGGAGTATTCGAGTTTTTCTAAATGGGTTAGCCAAGGCAGATATGCTCAAGATTGTGGTTGTATATGTGGTGGAAAATCTTTGAATTTATTGGATTTTAAAAGAATATCGCAGCAGGTGGGAGAGTGATTTGTGGTGGGCAACATTACTCTTGCTGAAATGTTTTTTTGTCTTTTTAATTTTTGCACTAAAGTACTAGCTTCGCGTCGCCCACCCTACGAAGGCGCGATCGCACTATATTTCTCAACGCGATCGCCCTTCAGATATCTAAACAGTTTATTCAGCTAACCAACGTACTGCATCTTTGGCATGGTAAGTCAAAATCAAATCCGCACCAGCTCGTTTAAAGCTAGTTAGGGTTTCTAAAGTTACCTTTTTCTCATCAATCCAGCCATTTAAAGCAGCAGCTTTAACCATGGAATATTCCCCAGAAACATTATAAGCAGCTACAGGTAAATTAGTCGCTTCCTTGACGCGCCAAATAATATCCATATATGACAAGGCGGGTTTCACCATCAGCATATCTGCACCTTCGGCGATATCTAATTCAATCTCCTTAAGGGCTTCTGTACCGTTGGCAGGATCCATTTGATAGGTACGGCGATCGCCAAAACTAGGAGCAGAATCGGCTGCGTCACGAAAAGGGCCATAATAAGCCGAGGCATATTTAGCAGCATAGGAAAGAATAGGAGTATCTTGAAACCCAGCTGCATCTAACCCTTCTCTAATTGCCTTGACAAAACCATCCATCATGCCTGAAGGAGCAATAATATCCGCCCCCGCTTGCGCTTGAGCTACGGCAGTTTTCTTGAGTAATTCTAAAGTTGGATCGTTGAGTACTCTTCCTGTTAGATCGCCTGTTTCCAAATATCCACAGTGTCCGTGGGTAGTGTATTCACAAAGACAGGTATCGGCAATTACTAGTAAGTCAGGTACAGCTTGCTTAATGGCAGTGGCGGCCTTTTGTACTATCCCGCAATCGTGCCATGCACCAGTGGCTTCAAGATCCTTATCTTCGGGAATGCCGAATAAAATTACCGCAGGAATACCCAAGCCATAAACTTCTTTGGCTTCTTCCACAATTTTATCTACCGAAAGTTGGTAAACTCCAGGCATCGATCTCACTTCGTTAGCCACAGATGTTCCAGGCACGGCGAATAGAGGATAGATCAAATCATTAGCCGTAACTAGAGTTTCCTGCACCATCCGACGTAGTTGGGGATGTTGGCGCAAGCGGCGAGGGCGATTAGTGGGGAACATAGGATTTTTTATACTAAAGTACTAAAGTTGGGAGTTCTGTTTTATAGGGCAATGCACTAATCTAAATATTTTTTTTTCCTCAAGATTTAACTATCTAGATTAGGTATGATTTACTAGTTTAAAATGAATATCGCCGTCAAAGTATTAGCTAGTAGACAACTCAATGTTTTGTAATGTTTAAGCTTTGGTACTTTATAGCTATCTAACTCAAAGTTAGCTAGAATAATCATGTAAAGCATAGTTATTAACTGCGCTTTTCAAAAGCTAAGAGCTAACAGCTAAAAGCTAACAGCTTTTAAAAAACATGGGGCCGTAAAGGTTTCGACAGGTTAGTAAAAACTAATCCGTGATTCAGGTCGAGAGTGAGTACCATCTCGTAAATCAGACTCAAACTAAATATAGATGCAAATAACATCGTAAAATTTGAGCGTCAGGCAGTAGCTGCCTAAATCTAGAAAAACTTCTTGCGACATTTGCTCTTTGCTGCAAGGCAACAAGACCGCAATGTCGCGCTTTCAGATTTGCTCGTCTCTAGTTTGACTCCGTTAAGGACTAAAGACAAAACCCCAACGGATGCTCTGAATAATTTTCTTTGGTAGATTATTCAGAAAAGACTTTATCAAAGAATCCTGCCATCAGGGATAATTGATGACCCCCGCTCTAAGGGTAAAAAGAGCTAAACCTGTGAACGAATGGGCAAGTGAATAGCTGGCTTGGACAGCAGTTCGACTCTGCTCGGCTCCACTTTATCAATGATCAGTGAACATTGATCATTGAACAATTGATAACGAAGTGTATCCTTTAGTGTTGAAAATCAATGAAATACCCTGATTGACTCAAACTATCTCAAACTATTTAATTATTGATGGTTTGTTACTTCAGGCTTGCCAGACTTGCTGAACCTTTGTCCAGACAGTAGCGACGGTTTGCTTGACCTCATTTTGAAAGCTCCATCTTTGAAAAGCTCGTTCGTATTCTTCACCACTAGATTGATAGGCTTTCCATCCATTCAACGCTACTCCCAATCCCCAAAATAGCAGGATATACAACGACCAAGACAGCGTCCCTACTAAAATGAAGTTGAAGGAAACTAAGAAAGTATTGACGATCGCATATTTAGTCAGTTTCCGCTGAAATTTTTGACGGCGGACTAGATTAAAGGCACTACGCTGACGGTCAATCGTCTTTTGTTCTAACCAGCTTTTCTCAGCAGCTTGAATCATGCTATTGCTGATGTCTAACTCCGCAGCAATTTCCCACAGTTGTTGTCGGCTCAGTTCTTCGTCAGTATGGTGATTGGCGATCGCCAAATTTAAAATTGCTTGAATATCTTCTTGACGATAGGAATCGGGATAGTTAGGGGTTATATCTGGCATGGCATATTATTTCAGCAACTCTCTATTATTATTATGCTCAAAATGTGATGAGTTGCTACCGTAAACTTGGGGACGGTTTTTACTGTAGGTCAGATAGATGTTTTGTGGTTTACTGTTCGTTACAATTTTAATAATTAAAAAGCCTAAAAATAACCATAATTCCCTTTAATAATATTGGAATTATGATCTCGTAATTCAAACAGGAGCGTGCCATGAACGGCAACATTCGCGTCGGTAACTTATTCGGTATACCTTTTTTTATTAACCCTTCTTGGTTTTTTGTTTTAGCTTTAGTTACCTGGAGCTATGGCTCGGGACTAACTCAATTTCCTGAATTAACTGGGGTCACACCTTGGCTGCTAGGTTTAGTTACTGCCTTGTTGCTGTTCTCTTCCGTATTAGCCCATGAATTAGGACATAGCTTTGTCGCTATTTCTCAGGGAATCTCCGTTAAGTCAATCACCCTCTTTATCTTTGGTGGTTTAGCTACCCTCGAAAAAGAATCGGAAACCCCTTTACAGGCATTTTCAGTAGCGATCGCTGGGCCATTAGTTAGCCTGCTATTATTTGGTCTGTTTACCTTCGTTGCCACAACAGCACCTTTGACTACACCGATGCAGGCAATTATTTCTTTAGTCGCTTATATCAACTTAGTCTTGGCAGTATTTAACATGATCCCTGGCTTACCCCTGGATGGTGGGAATGTCTTAAAAGCGATTGTTTGGAAGATTACAGGTAATCCTAACAAGGGCGTAATTATTGCAGGTCGAGTTGGTCAGGTAATCGGCTGGATCGCGATCGCTCTAGGTATACTTTCCGTAATTGGTGTTAGTCAAGTAGGGAGCATTTGGACTCTCTTAATTGGTACTTTCTTATTACAAAATGCTGGTTTTGCTGCTCAATCTGCCACTGTACAGGACAAGTTAAGTCAATATACAGCAGAAGATGCGGTGATTGCTGATAGCCCGATTGTCAGCAGCAGTCTTTCAATTCGAGAGTTCGTGAACAACTACGTGATTGGTAAAGAGCGCTGGAAAAAGTTTTTAGTGGTGGATGAAAATCAACAGTTACTTGGTTTTATTACTACTGAAGATTTGAAACAGATCCACACCTCTGATTGGAACGATATTTATCTGACTGAGTTAGTTAAACCTGTTCCCGAAGTCGATACTATTGCTGCGGATACTTCTTTATTGGAAGTAGCAAAGCTGTTTGAGACTACCGAAGCTCGTGAGCTAGTGGTCATTGGTGCAGCGGGCAAAGTTCTGGGGTTGCTAGAAAAAGCTTCAATCATTAAATTAATGACTGAACAAGAAGATATCAAAGACAAAGCTGCCATTAAATCGGCTCAAGAACAGGAAAAAGCGATCATTAACTAGAACTAAAAAGTTTTCCCCTTAAAGATTTGGGGTTTGGGGACTTGGGGATTTGGGGACTTAGGGACTAGCTTCGCGTCGGGGATAAATTAACTTTATACACCCAACTTCCCTATTTCCCTATTTCCCTATTTCCCTATTGCTGACAAATTAATTCACATCAGCAATAACTCTATTATTCCCACTCAATTGTTCCAGGGGGTTTGGAGGTAATATCGTACACTACCCGATTGACTCCCTTAACCTCATTAACAATACGGTTCGAGATGGTTTCTAACATATCGTAAGGAACTCTTGCCCAATCTGCGGTCATGCCATCTTCACTGTTAATAAAACGCAGGACAATTGGATGAGCATAGGTGCGCTTGTCTCCCATCACCCCAACACTACGAATGGGTAACAAGACGGCAAAAGCCTGCCAGTAGTCGTGGTATACTCCCTGCTTGCTAATTTCATCCCGCACAATAAAATCAGCATCCCGCAGGATATTTAATCTTTCGGCGGTAACTTCTCCCACAATTCTGATGGCTAAACCAGGGCCAGGGAAAGGATGGCGACGGACAATTTCTTCTGGTAGCCCAATCGCGCGAGCCACGTTGCGTACCTCATCTTTAAAGAGTTTTCTTAAAGGCTCTACTAGTTTGAAACGTAGATCTTTTGGTAAACCACCAACATTGTGATGACTCTTGATTTTTACCGCTACTCGTTCTCCAGTTTGAGGATCGACGTTACTATCTGCGGACTCAATTACGTCAGGATATAAAGTTCCTTGAGCTAGATAGTCAAAAGGGCCTAGTTTCTTAGATTCTGCTTCAAAAACCTGAATAAACTCATGTCCGATCCGACGGCGTTTCAATTCAGGATCGATTACTCCCTCCACCTGCTTTAAAAAGCGATCGCGCGCCATGACATATTCAACAGGGATATGAAATTGATTTTTAAATATTTCTACCAGTTTTTCTGGTTCACCCTTGCGCATGAACCCCTGATCGATAAACATACAGGTCAATTGATTGCCGATGGCTCGATGGAGCAGAAAAGCTAGAGTCGAGGAATCTACACCTCCTGAAAGAGCCAGCAGAACACGTTTATCACCAACTTTCGCTCGAATATCGCGAATCGACTCTTCCACAAAAGCTTCGGTTGTCCAGGTGGGTTCACATTGGCAAACATGGTAAACAAAATTGCGAATTAAGGCAATTCCGCCTTCTGAGTGAACTACTTCGGGATGAAACTGTACCCCAAATAGTTTTCGTTCGGGATTAGATATTGCTGCACAGGGAGTATTTTTGGTGTAGGCTAAGATCGAAAAACCCTCTGGTAAATCGGTGCAGGAGTCTCCATGACTCATCCACATGGTTGCACCATTTTCGACGTTGGTTAGTAAGTCTGTGGGATCTTCAATAAATAGCTGTGCTTTACCGTATTCTCCTAGCTTAACTTTTTCGACCGTTCCCCCAAGCTGCTTCACCATTAACTGCATCCCGTAGCACACACCTAAAATCGGAATACCCAGATTCCAAATTTCAGGATCGCATTTGGGTGCCTGGTCATCGTATACCGAGTTAGGCCCGCCAGAAAGAATAATCCCGCGAGGATCTATTTTCCGCAGTTCTTCAGCACTCGTTCTGTAAGATAAGACTTCTGAATATACTTGAGTTTCTCGAATTCTACGAGCAATTAACTCGGAGTACTGAGAACCAAAATCGATGATAATAATTGTTTGACGATTGACTTGATTGACTAAAGAGTCAGAAGCGAAAGTATCGCTGCTGGGAGAAGAGATTGGTTGTGTTTGAATAGTCACTATACTCTAGGAAGTCTATGTAAGTAATTAGGTAACAAAGTGTAAAGAAACTTGAGTTTTTGATACCAAATTTATATTTGGAGAGTTATGATTTTAGCGGGAAACCCTTTATTAAGAGAAATTACGGTAAATATCTTCATAGGTTAACATAATTTAGGCAGTAACAAAAGAGCATTATCGCTTCTTTTGATCACTTCTCTACTGCGGTCAAATAGTATTGAACCCACACAAAGTTTCTGTTCTGTATACTTGTAAATATAGTCCTGGCATTTGGTGTCGATCGCCTGAGTTAGTTCTTGATAAACTAAGTCTACCCAATGAGAATTATCTACTTCTGTTACATCAAATTCTCGTAATAAATTTAGGGCAGCTTCGGTAGTGGCACAGTTAAAAATTTGTTGAGTTTGAGAAGTTGCTAATCCCAGCTTGGCGCAATAGGCGGTCAGGATCTCTAATCTGCCATCAGCAAGATGATTGTGGGTATGAAAAATTCCTCCCGCTAGCTTAATTAATTTGCCGTGATAACCAAACAGTAAGATTGATTTAACCTCAGCAGCAGCAGCAGTAACTAACATTGAGCCGAGCCAGTTGGCAGTTTTAATAATTCTTTGGGGATCTATGCCCGATTTTTGCGCTAAATCGATGCCGTTCTCGCCAATACAAAATACTAGAGCATCAAACAGCTTTGCTTTGGTTTTAATCTCTGCTTGATATGCTGATAGTTGACTAGGTGCTGTTAGTGGCTGGACTATGCCTGTAGTTCCTAATAGAGAAAGCCCTTCAACTACGCCAAAAGCTTCATTAGAGGTGCGTTTAGCTAATTGCACTCCTGCGGGTAAAATTATGGTTACGGTGATGTTTTGATTTTGCTCTAATAAAGGTTGCAGATTTGCCTGAATTAATTCTTGAGCATAACTATAGATTGCTGCTTGGTTTTGGTTATCTTGTTGCTTGCCAATACCTTCTCCTCCTTGGATGGTGACTTGTTTAGGGTCATCTGAATTAAAACTTAGACTTACTTTTGCCCAAATAGGAGTATTGCGAGTCAAATCTAAATGATCGCCAGGATCGCTGCGGGTAATGGCGATCGCACAGTTACGATCGATTGTGGCTACCTGTTCAATGTCAATTATTGCTTGTTCTGCTGGCTTAATTAGATTGACTGTCACCTGCGCAGGGGAACATTGCTGCTGAAGATGGCGCAAAGCTGCGATCGCACTGGCACAGGCGAAGACAGGAAGAGTATATCCAGGGGACATAGATTGGTTCTAGTTAATAGAGCTTAATCTCACATTCTACAGCTTGGTTACGGCCCATTTCTTTTGCTTGATATAAACCTTGATCCGCTGCTGCAATCAATACCTCAAAATTAAAGTCAGGATGCGGAATACAGGAGGATACGCCTAAAGAGATGGTGACATAAAGATCGACAGACGAACGCAGGTGAGGAATTTTGAGGGCTTCAACCTGCAAACGAATCTGTTGGGCTAAATATTTTGCTCCTGCCATGGAAGTTCCAGGTAGTACCAAGACAAATTCTTCTCCTCCATAACGAGCAACTAGATCGCTAGGACGTTTAATCACTTTGCTAATTGCTTGAGCGACTTCGATTAAACAGCGATCGCCTGCGGGATGACCATAGGTATCGTTATAAAGCTTGAAATGGTCAATATCACAAAGAATTAACGCTAAAGGACTTTGTTCTCTAGATAGTCTAGTCCACTCTTGGGCAATATAGCGATCGAATTTACGACGGTTAGCAATTTGAGTCAAACTATCCATGACAGATAGTTGTTCTAGCTCTTGATTGGCTTGTTCTAGCTGTTGATAAAGTTTTGCCTGTTTAATCGCTACGGAAAGCTCCAGGGCAACTCGCTCTAAAAGATTGATTTCTTCAGGATTCCACTGTCTAGCTATCGAACAATTCTCAATACAGATTAGTCCCCAGAGATCTTTTTCAGCAGTAATTGGGATCAGTAATGTCGAACAGGATCTAGGAAAATGAGGCGATGATTCAACAAAATCTTGAGTAACACTTTCACCAGAAGACAACTGAGGCAGATTATTTTGAAACAGGGTTTCGGGGACTTGTTTCGGCTCAGAAATGTCACAGCTTAAGGGTGAATCAACTAGCCTAGATTCAACTAATAAAGTTAACTTTTCTGTCTCCTCCACTCGATTTATTTGAATTTTTTCAGCCAAAAGAAATTGCTTAACTTCATCTACCGTAGTCTGTAAAATTTGCTCTAGCTCTAGAGATGCATGAATTTTTTGCGTAATCTGAGTTAAAAGGCGATCGCTTGCTGCTCGCTGAATTAATTTTTGTTCAGTTTTTTTGAGTGAGGTGATATCAAAACAATAGCCAACTAATCCTTGAAATTCTCCCTTTAAAGAAAATTGTGGCACAGCATAATTAGAGATCCAACGAGATTT
Source organism: Pleurocapsa minor HA4230-MV1 (assembly GCA_019359095.1). Taxonomy (NCBI): domain Bacteria; kingdom Bacillati; phylum Cyanobacteriota; class Cyanophyceae; order Pleurocapsales; family Pleurocapsaceae; genus Pleurocapsa; species Pleurocapsa minor. The sequence goes on from JAHHHZ010000011.1 coordinate 204,640, forward strand.
TTGATTGACTATTTTTAAGCGATAATTAATCGTAAATCCTTTGGCTTCAGCTAAGGCTTGATTAAACTTAGATTGACAATCAGCTAAATCTTGAGGATGAATATTTAGCATCCAATTGTTATTTAATCTAATATTATTCTCTTGACCTAAAACCCGACTCCAAGCTTGATTAAAAAAGGTAGTATTGCCAATTGCATCGCACATCCAAACTAAAGTAGAGGTATTATCTATGATAGTTTGGAATAAATTTTTAGTCGCTATGAGCTGAGAACTAAGTTCGGCATTTTCTTGTCTAAGAGAATTTAGCTCTTGATTTTGTTTTGATTTTTCGAGTGCCAAGAAAATAGTTTTAGCTAATAAAGTAGGAGAAATCTTAGACAGGATCAAGCAATTATTACATACAACTGGTAAACATGCTAAATCTATACTTGTTTTAGTAGTACAAAATATAATCGGAATATCATATATATTTACTTCTTTAATTCTTGATAAAAAAATCAAATGACTAGTTTCTGGCTGATTAAAAATAAAAAAGATTAGATCGGGATGCTCTAGTTGAATTAAATTTGCAATATCATCAAGATCTGTAATTTTAGTTAATTGCATCATCAAGTCAGATTTAATCTGAGCTAGGTGACGTTCGATTTGCACGCTACCAGCTTGGTGATTGTCTATCAATAAAATTTTGACAGTCGAATTAATAGCTTGCACAAACAATAAAAATAACTTTATCCTCTAATTTTCTCATATAATTTAATTTTTAGATGACTTTGATTTAAGATTATTTACTTATTTACGTAAAAATTACTATATTCATAATGAAGATAAAATAAGAAATAATTTAACTTTAAATATTTATCTTAATTAAGAATTTATTAAGTCATTTGTAGAAAATGATAGCGAAAACAGACAAGTAAGCTATTAAAATTTAGTTTAACTATGGAAGGAAATAGGTAAATAGGGAGATAGGGAGATAATTTGACGGTTTATTTCCTAATTAAACAATCTGCAATTTAAATACACATTAGCTTAGTCAAGCTTAATTGATCTTAGATAGATATAGCTCTATGTAAAAACACGAGGATATCTTTGAAATACTACTTCCTACTTCCTACTTCCTACTTCCTATTTCTCAAAAATATCAAGCTGTTCCATATTCCCGTCAGGATCTTTCTGAGGCTGCACCTGTTCGATTCCTTGGCGTAAACCCAAGGCAATTTTGCTGTGCTTTTCAATTTGTCCCATCACCTGTCTAGCTCTAGATATCACCGAAGAAGGCAAACCAGCTAGTCTCCCTGCTTCAATACCGTAGGATTTGCTAGCACCACCCGCACACACCTGATGGAGAAAGATAATTTTGTCTGCCATTTCTTTAACGGTTACTTGGTAGTTAGCTACGTTAGTTAAGATGGAAGCTAGTTCATTTAATTCATGGTAGTGAGTGGCAAAAATAGTTCTCCCTTGAATATCTGTGGCTAAATATTCCGCTACCGCCCAAGCTATAGAAAGTCCATCAAAAGTTGCGGTACCTCGACCAATTTCATCCAGGAGAATCAGCGATTTAGGAGTAGCATGATTGAGGATATTCGCGGTTTCGTTCATCTCCACCATAAAAGTAGATTGTCCTGTGGCAAGATCGTCTACTGCACCCACGCGGGTAAAAATGCGATCGCAAATTGCCAATCTCGCCTCTGTGGCTGGAACAAAACTCCCAATTTGAGCAATTAACTGAATCAAACCAATCTGACGTAAATAACAGCTTTTACCACTAGCATTAGGGCCAGTCAAAATAATCAAATCTGGATATTCTCCCCCCTTGTCTAAGGGAGGTTGGGGGGGATTACCCATTTGCGCAGAATTAGGGACAAAAAACCCTTCTCCCAAAGACTGCTCTACTACAGGATGTCTACCCTCAACTATGTCAATTTCTCGTCCTTGAATCATTTCAGGACAGCAATAGTTTTGATAAACAGCGATTTCTGCCAATCCTGCTAAAACATCGATCGCCGCCACAGCTTTGGAGATACTACGAATTAACTGGGATTTTTCGGCAACAGTGGCTCTTAATTCGGTAAAAATATCGTATTCGAGGTTGCTTAAATCATCTTTCGCCGTCAGGATTCTCGTTTCCCGCTCTTTTAACTCCGAGGTAATATACCTTTCTTCATTGGTTAAAGTCTGCTTCCGCTGATAGTTGTCGGGAGCTTGACTAGCTTTAGAACGGGGCATACTAATATAGTAGCCAAAGGTTTTGTTGTAGCCCACCTTAATATTAGCTACTCCCACTCGTTCTCTTTCTGTTACCTCTAAATTCGTCAGCCACTGTTTATCATCTTCTAACCGCTGGCGAATTTCATCTAGTCGAGTATCAACACCGTCTTTAATCATCCCCCCTTCCTTAAGCAGCTGAGGGGGAGATTCTACTAAACGCTCGGTGACATATACCCCTAACTGTTCCAACTCTGGTGGCATCTTATGCAGGGCTTTCAAAAAAGGTGCGTTACCATAGGAAGCGATCGCCGATAAGTCGCTTAATTTGAGCAAAGATTCCGCTAGAGCTAGTAAATCTCGCGCATTTGCCGTACCAGAAGCCACTCTACCCGATAATCTTTCCAGATCGTATATTTTACGCAGCATTGAGCGTAAATCCTGGCGTAGAGAAATATTGGCTACTAGCTCCGCGATCGTCTCTTGTCTGGCTGCAATACCTTTAAGATCGATTAATGGTTGCAATACCCAGCGTCGTAAGGCTCTACCTCCCATTGCCGTACTGGTGCGATCTAATGCCCAGAGTAGTGAACCGTGAAACGTACCGTCGCGTATTGTTTGCGTAATTTCTAAATTGCGTCGAGTCTGATGATCGAGAACCAAATAATCAGCCAAACTATAGGTGCGTAGCGGTTGCAATGGCACTTGATAGGCTTTTTGAGTATCTGCGACATATTCTAACAAACCTCCCGCTGCTCGAACTCCCAGAGGAATATCCCCACAACCCATTCCTTCTAAGGAACTGACATCAAAGGTATCCCTAAGTCTTTGACTGGCTTCGACTAAAGTAAAAGGTTGTTGCGATCGCAAAGAATAACAAAAGCTATCGGGCAAATAATCGGCTAAATACTCAGATTTCTCTCCTGGACGAAGTAAACCGTTAACATCTGGTGCATTAGCAGGAATTAAGACTTCAGAAGGCTGTAAACGCAATAATTCTAAAGTTAAAGAGCTAAGTTCACTAGACTGAGTGGTAAAAAATTCCCCTGTAGAGATATCTGCATAAGCCAATCCCCAATGCTCCCCCGCAACGACAATAGCAGCCAGGAAGTTATTCTGACGCGATCGCAGCATCCCATCATCGGTTAAAGTACCAGGGGTAAGCAGCTTTTGAATTTCTCTTTTAACTAAGTTGCGTTTTTCCGCACTAGCAGTAGCAGCATCCTCAACCTGATCGCAGATTGCCACCGCATAGCCTTTTTCTACCAGCATCGTACTATAGCGCTCTAAAGCATGGTGAGGCACACCAGTCATCGCCACTCGCCCTAATTCTTTGCCCCCCTCTTTACTAGTTTGCACCAGTTCGAGTTCTCTAGCGATCGTCACAGCATCCTGAAAAAAGCATTCAAAAAAATCCCCTACCCGATAGAGCAACAGCGCATTAGGATATTGTTCTTTCACTTCCACATAATGTTGATACATCGGTGAAAGCTTTGATTTATCAATGTTGCGACAATCAGTAATGATGTTTCGCTCTGTTTTATGATGCTTCTCAGATGACATGAATCTCTATCAATCAGGATTTATTACTACTATGACTTTATCGCACAAGATTAGGTTCTTTAAATGTAATCTTGACCTGCTTACGGAAATGGCGATCGCTAGATCATTTTACCCAACCAAAAAAGACGAGCTTTAACACCCGCCTTTAATCTCTACTTATAAGGGCAAACGGCAGTTAACTCCTTGACTTTTGACTTTTGACTTTTGACTTTTGACTTTTGACTTTTGACTTCTATTAACCTGGCTCTTCCTCGTATTCAGGCGCTTTTTGCTTTTCAGGAATATTTACGGGAGGAGGATTATAAGCTTTTGGTTCAGTATCATCATCCCAAACATCATCATTAGAGATTTCTTCATATTCATATTTTTTCACTGGTGGCGCTTCATATACTTGCGCATCGTAGACTTCAGGATCAGCGTCTTCCCAGTTATTCTCTTCGTCATCATCCTCATAAGGAATTGCTTCGGCTTGTTGTCTCATAGGCGGGGGTGCAGTACGAGATTCCTGCCATTCATCTTCATCCCAGCGTTCTTCCATGACTGGTTCTCTAGTGTCTAGGTTTGTTGGGATGGGAGTGCGCAGAGGAGTACCTGTAGGTAACTGGTTTTCCGCCTTAATAGTTTGAGGATAATAACCCACATCGTCTTTTTCCCAAGGAGGACGACCAATTCCTAAACGCTCAAGTAGTCCGACGGAAATCTGCTCGATCCGCTCTTCCGAACCTTCAAAAACAATTAGACGATTAGGGCCACTGCTAACAACTTCTTCGATGGATAGCTCATAGGTACTAATAAACTGCTCAGGAATTTGGGGAATGCCCAAAGAAGCAATCACAATGGAATTAACTGCACCATTTTCCGCGTCAAACTGAAAATCTCTAACTTTACCCAAAGGTTCGCCAGCTTCGGTAATGACCTCACAGTTGACTAACTTACTATAAATTTCAACGTCAATATCTTCAATGACGTTTTCGTCTTCCACTAGAATTACATCTCCAGTTTGACGAATACTATCAAGATACATATATTTTGGTATCCCAGAGACTGACAAGAAATTGTCTCGTAGTCCCAAAGCCACTATTTCTCTGCGGTCTATATCTACCAAGACCTCTTTTACCACTCCTAATCTTTTACCTGTGTTACGGGCAATGACTTGAGTGTTAATAAATTCAGAGCGTAAATGTATGTTTTCAGTTGTCATGTTGCTGTTTGGTTAATGTAAGCTACTGCTCGCACCTGCTATTTATCTAGTATTTTTATTAAATAAGCCTTTGTTTCAAAATAATGCCATAAAAGCTGCCAAGCTTATAATTTTATAATTGCTGAGATTAGCATTAAGTAATTTCTCTAAATTTATTCTAGCTAATCCCTAGATATTATTTGCCCTATTGGAGCATGAATACTAACTTTTGGCAATGGAAAGTTATTTAATCTATTTCACTGAGCTACTTTTGCTTTTTGCCTTTTTCCACCCTCAGCAGAATAATTTGTTTTTTGAAAGTTAATCTAATAATGTTTGTTGGTCTAATAGCTGCTGAAAACTTTTCTTATTGGGTAGAGAAGACTGAGCGCCATTTTTAGTTACGGATAAAGCAGCTCCTACTGTTGCCCACTGTACCGCTTCCTTGATTTTTTTCCCTGATGCTAACCCTGCGGCTAAAGCTCCATTGAAAGCATCTCCCGCAGCTACTGTATCTACCACAGGAACATCAATTGGTTTGAGCCAATAGCTCTCAAGTTCATTACTGTAAAGAGAGCCTTGACTTCCCAAAGTGATAATGACATTTTTGATGCCCATTTGATGTAGAGAAGAGGCTGCTTGTCTGGCGGTAGTAACTCCATCCACTGTAAAGCCTACTAGCTGACTAGCTTCGATTTCATTGGGAGTAATGATATCTACCAGGCTGTATAGTTCTTCGGGTAAATTGGCGGTGACTGGAGCAGGATCTAAAATTAGCAGGCAATCATGGGCTTTTGCTTCTCGGGCTGCGGTCAAGACTGTGGCTAGAGGAATACCTAGTTCTAACAACACAATTTTAGCCTGGGGTAGTAGTTTGATAAACTGCTTAATTTCTGCCTCACGCACTAAGTTATTAGCACCGCCAGCACAAGCAATAGTATTGGCACCGTATCGATCCACCACAATGGAAGCGATGCCTGAATAGGTATGGGAATTGATGTTAATGCCGTCTGTATTGACCCCAGAAGATTGCAAACTGTTGATTAAAGTTTGACCAAAAGTATCATTTCCTACCTGACCAACTAAAGATACAGGAATGCCTAATTTAGCGATCGCCACTGCTTGATTTGCTCCTTTCCCTCCAGCTGAGGAAAAAAAGCGATCGCCAATCACTGTTTCTCCCTTTGCTGGTAAATGAGGTACTTCAACTACTAAATCTAAATTGATACTGCCAAAGACAACTACGGTCATTATTTGTTTATATCTAACTTTAATCTTGCCTATGTACTGATTATAAGTGACTGGCGACTAGCAACTAGGGAAAGTCCGAACTCACCTAAACTAAACCTAAACTAAGATTTCTGCTAATTGTTGTAATAGCTCTTGTTCGTTATAAGGTTTGGAGAAATAAGCTGATGCGCCTAGATCCATTGCTAGTTTACGATGTTTATCATTATTGCGAGAGGTCAGCATCGCCACGGGTAAATTAGCCAGTTCTGGTTTTTCCTTGACTGCTATCAAGAACCCATAACCATCTAGTCGAGGCATTTCCACATCCGAAATAACCCCCTGAACCACTAATCCACTCGTCAATTTATCCAGAGCCTCTAAACCATCTTTTGCTTGTTCTACACGATAGCCAGCTTTTTCTAAAGTCAAACTTAGATAACGACGGACATTGATGGAATCATCTACTATTAGAATAGTTTTGGTGACAGGAAGATCATTAGCAGCACCCAAATCTACATCAGCTGAATTAGGGTTGAGGCGATCGCTGGCATAACGTTCCGCCAAGGCGAGAGGATCGATCAAAGGAATAACTTTTCCATCCCCAAACACTACAGAACTAATGACCCCAGGCGGTAAAGGAACAGGACTATCAATTGCTCGAATCGTGGATTCTTGTTCGTCCCAGAAACGGCTAATTTTCAAGGCGGCGAAAAATTGATCATCCCCCACCACTAGAGTCATAGTTTGATTAATAGTCGGCGTACCAGTTAAACCGACCGCATTATACAAACGGTTATAAACTAAAATCTTTTCTATTTCGATTAAAGGAATTTTTGTTTGCTGCCAAGGGACGATCTTGGTGTCTTCTGGCGTTAATTCTTCTTGTGGCTCACCAGATATTAATTCTCTAATGCTATTGGCAGGAATGGCAAAAACAATCCCCCCTTGTTCCACGATCGCTACCCGCAAAATCGACAAAGTAAAGGGAATTCTAAGTTTAAACGTAGTACCTTGACCTAGTTTGGTATCCACCCGAATATCACCGCGAATCTCTTGGAGATTAGTTCGCACCACGTCCATACCCACTCCTCGACCCGATAGTTCCGTAACTTGACTTGCCGTACTAAAGCCAGGTTCAAAAATAAAGTTGAGTAATTCGGCTTCGCTGATTCGGGACACTTCTGCTTGGGAAAAACCCATTTGATGAACGCGATCGCGAATTTTTTCGAGGGGAATTCCCCCACCATCATCACTGATGGTAATGACACTATAAGTACCTTGATTATTAGCTTGGATCGTAATAGTACCTGCCTCTGGTTTCCCCGCAGCAATACGAGCTTGAGGAGTTTCAATCCCGTGGTCAAAGGAGTTACGCAACAAGTGCATCAAAGGATCGCTTAAGGTTTCAATTACCAAACGATCCAAGAGAGTTCTTTCGCCAATAATCTTTAGCTCTACTTTTTTAGCAAACTGAAGATTGAGGTCACGAATTACCCTGGGGAATCGTTTTACAGCATCGGCAAAAGGCAACATTTGAGTGCGGGTCACGTTCCCCTGCATCGATCTGGTGGTGTAGTGGAGATCTCTGGCGGATTGATGAACCTGTTGTAATCCCAGTTCAATATCCGTTGCTACCTCTTGCAGCTGAACGATGGTTTCAATTTGTTCTTGACAGATGAGATGAATGTCACTGTAGCGATCCATTTCTAAACTGTCAAAGCCAGGATGTTTATTGCTAGTTAATGTTCCACCGCTAGCAACTAACTGTTCTTTATCGCTCAATAGTCCTTCCACAGACGCTCGGTCATACCATTGTTTGAGTTGAGTATTAGAACGTTCCATCTGAGACATTCGCTGACTCATCAGGGCAATTACTCCTTGCAATTGTTCGAGTCGCAAGGTGATACTATTTCGGTTTAAAACTAACTGCTCGAACAGGTTGTTGAACTGTTTAAGTTGAGATGCAGGAACTCTGACCATCTTGTCAACCTGCTCCACGGATGGAGTTGGATTTGACGGGGTTTTGAGGGAACTAAAAGCTGATGATTTTTGAGCTTGGTTTTGAGCTTGTAATTGAATTTCCGTTACTGTCTGTTTAATATTAGTTAACTCAACAGTTGGGGTTAAGCCACTGAGATTTGTTAATCCAGTATTTAACTCAGTATTTAAAGCTTCAGGTGTTGATTCTGCTGTTGATTCTACTTCGGGACTATCTAATTCAAAGACGGACTGTAATTTACTTAATTCAACAGAATTCTCCCCAAAAAGTTCGGGTTTTGATGAGTCTTCAGGAACTTCTAATTCAAAGGCGGACTGTAATTTACTTAATTCAACAGAATTCTCCCCAAAAAGTTCGGGTTTTGATGAGTCTTCAGGAACTTCTAATTCAAAGGCAGACTGTAATCCGCTCAATTCTAGAGCATCTAGATCAAAAGGCTCGACTTCCTCCTCGAATTCCTCAATAAAACTAGCCTGATTAACAGTCTCATAACCTTCTAAATAAGAGGGAATTTTTTCGACACTACCTAAAAGAACCAATGCGTGAGATTTCTTCCAAGTTTTGAGAGCTTGGTTAGCTAAAGCTGTAATTTCTGGCTCAGAAACACTTGCTGCCTGGTGTTGAATTGATTCACAAAGTTGAATAAATGGATCGAGGCTTGCCATGTTGCCAAAGCCAATCAATTCTTGAGCTGTGACCGAGAGCTTTTCCGCCAGTTCAGTCAGATCTAAGTTTGATAATTCCTCTTCAAAGCGGGTTAAAATTTCCTCCACCCCTTCTTCAAAAATCAAGAGAGCAGGGTCGCTATCTTCATCTTGTGCCAGTAGAGCATTTTCATCTGCTACTTCCAAATCCCCCAAAAGCGATCGCAATTCTTCAAAAACTGGTTGCAGGCGATCGATAGTTACGACCATCTGTGCTTCAGTTTGAGGATCGCCCCCCGCTACGGCTAAACGGTTTAAACTACCAAGATGACGTAGAGAATCAACACTTTGCAGCAGCAGGGTTTCCACCGCAATATCAATCATGCTGGAAGCATAGCGCACCCGTAGAATTTTCAAGAAATCTTCTAGACGATGGGCAACTTGACTTAAGTTAGTAAAGCTCATCATGCCTGCGCCACCCTTAATTGAGTGAGCAGAACGCAAAACATTATCGATCTTGGCAGGATCAACTTCAGCATTAGCTAATCCGACCAGATTAGATTCCATAAGATCGAAGTATTCCTCTGCCTCATCCAGAAAATTCAGGCGAATCTGTTGTTCTGTATCCATCTTGGTTGCAGTTTAGTAAGTAATATCGTTTTAGTTTTTAGGTAAGACAGATCGATGTAGGGGCGTTTCGCGAAACGCCCCTACCTATTAGCCAGCCACCTTAAACTGTCCTACAGTAGCTTCCAATCTTTGAGCTACCTCGGCTGTTTCCACAATGGATTGGGCTACCTTACTGGAAGACTCGGAGGTATTGGCTGATAATTCAGCAATTTTTTGCATCAGGTTGGTAATGGTTTGAGACGTACTGGCTTGAGATACGGTACTTTGAGAAATTGACCCCATTAGTTGGTTAACTTCTTGGGATTTTTCCAGTACTAGACCCAAACTTTGCTTGGTGGATTCCACTAGACGAGTGGTTTCTACTACCTGGCTTGTCCCTGATTCCATGGCTTGGTTAACTTCTTGGGTTTCTGCTTGAATCGCTGCCACAATATTGGCGATTTCTTTGGTCGCTGCGGCGGATTGTTCTGCCAGGGCACCCACTTGTTCCGCTACAATCGTGAAACCTTGACCATATTCCCCTGCACGTCCCGCCTCAACCGAAGCGTTAATTGCAAGTACGTTGGTTTTAAGGGCAATTTCTTCGATAAAGGATACCACCTGCGAAATTTTCTGGGATGATTCCCCTAAACGCTTCATTTTCTTGGCGGTTTCTCCGACAGTAGTCCGTAGTTGGAGAATACTGGCTACCGTTGAATCCATGTTGGCGGTACTACTAACAATCGTGTTGTAAGTATCATCGGTAATTTTTTCTGCTTGGTTAGCGTTGGCTGCTACTGCCTGAATGGACTGCGACATCTGTTGAACAGAGATTAACGTCTCACGGGCTTCTTTGGTTTCAGCGATCGCCTGTTCTGCTAAAGCGCGAATTTCTGACTCATTTGCCTTGAGGGATGAACCTACTTGACTGGTGGACTGTTTGGCTTCAATCGCAATGTCTTGGAGGTTACCAATAATCGCGTTAAATAGATCGGCAACCGTACTAATTTCCATCGAATCCAAGCCAGCTCGGACGGTTAAATCTCCATCGACAGCAGCTCCTACCTCTTCTAACAGGGTATAGATTGCCATTTCTAGCTTTTCTTTTTCTTGGCGCTGTTGTTGCGCGAATCCTTTTTGTTCTTCCAGGGAGTTTTGAATCTGTGCCGTCATCAAGTTGATATTACTGTTCAATTCTCCCAACTCATCTTGGCTATCCACCGCCAAACGAGTATCCAGGTCGCCACTCCCAATTTTCTTCACCGCCTTCACCGCATCTAGTAGGGGCATAGTGGCACGGTTGGCTAGATAAGCAGCGATCGCTGATACTAATAGGGTGGTCACACCAATACCAATTGCCAGAGTCAAACCTAAGTTTTTCTGAGCTGCAAAGGCAACATCTGTATCTTTAGCAATCAGGGTTTGCCAATTAAGTTCTTTGATTCCTTTTAGCTCAGTTGGGGGCGCAATGGATACTAGCTGTGAAGTTTTGCTGAGTTTATTGGTCGTGGACTTAGTTCTATTTCCGTCTTTACCAGTGGCTAAGGCTAAATCAGCAAAAACGTCCTTCAGCATTAATCCTTCCTGTTGGTTCTTGCCGGCTTCTTTTTCTCCACCCAGGAAAATTTCTCCTGTACTATTGACCAGGTAATATTGCTGCCCTTTAGCTTGATAATTTTCCACAATATCCGTAAAAGTACTAACAGGCAAGCGGGCGCGAGCAAAACCAATGGGCTTACCAGTTCGAGGATCTTTAATTACTGAAGCAGTATAAATACTATAAGTACCCGTAGATTTAGAAATAGTCGGCTGGCTAACCACAATTGCATTGGTTTTTAAGGCTTCCTGCACATAAGGACGATCGAGGTGATTCTCAAGTTTTTGCCCTTCGTCGGATTGGGCAATTACATTTCCTTTTAAGTCAAAAGCAGCGATACTCTCATAAGAACTATAAGCCTCGTAAAAACGTTTCAGAATTTCCGATCTTTCCTCGAAGGTAAATTTTTCGGGGTTAGCAAGAACTTTCAAACTCGAAATTACCGTAATATCACCCCGTCGTTCTTGCATGAATCGACCAACTTTATCTTGTAGCTCACTTGCTTGAAGTTCTTCTGTGGCAATAGTTTCTTTGGTAATCGACTTGTTCGCGAAATAATAAGCCGTTCCCCCTGTAGCTAATACTGGAATTGTACCAAGGGCGATCGCCAATAATGTCGCTTTGGTTTTGAGGCTTAAGGATTTCCCCATACCAGCGTTGTCTGACTTCGTTTGATTAGATTTATCTATACTCATTTTGGATTCTAATTTAATTTAATAGTTAGAAATAGTTAGTTAGGTTTAGAAAATTAATTACTTTAAGCTAGCCAAAAGGCGATTTAATTCTAGGATGGGAATCTTATTCCCTTTTTCCAGTGCCATCCCCGCCATAAAATCGGCAAGATTAGCAGGAGCGTCCTCAAGAGATGATTGAATTTGCTCAATGGGCAAACGGACAATCCCTTGAAGTTGCGTCACCGCCAAGCCAATCAAAATTGCTGGTTCAGATGGCTGATTCATGGTTTGCAAGACAATTACTTGATATTGCCGAGAATTGATTAACTCCGAAGGCAAGGCTAACAATTGAGCTAAATCGAACACACAAAATACGCGATCGCGCGAATTCATCATGCCCACAAACGAGTTGGGCATGGTCGGCAAAGAGGTAATTTGCTCCGCCTCCACGATTAATGATTCCTGCACCTGTGCCATCGATAACAAAGCATTAATTTCTGGTGTCAGTTGGAATTTGATATAGGCATCTCCCGATGCGACATTACCTTGAAATAGCTCTTGTAAGTTGGCTTGAATTCTAGAAGCTGGACTAGATGTAGACATACTTGTTTCATTAATGTTAACTATGCTTGTCGGTTGGGGAGATAGGGAGATAGGGAGGTAGGGAGGTAGGGAGGTAGGGAAGTTAAGGCATCACTTGTCCCCAAGTCCCCAAGTCCCTAAACTCTTTTATCAATCAAAAGTTACATTAAAACTTCGTGAACGGCTTTGACCAATTCATCTTGGGTACAAGGCTTAGTCACATAAGCATTAATCCCCTGTTTTTTTGCCCACATTTTGTCTACATCGCTACTTTTGGCAGTACAGGCAATGACGGGAATACCTTGGGTTTCAGGATTTTTTCTGATTTTACGACAGACATCTAATCCACCCATTTCAGGCATCATCCAATCAGTAACCACAGCATCAGGTTTTTTGGCTATAGTTTGGGCGATCGCATCTTCTCCGTCTTTGGCAACAATGATGTTATAACCAGCTTTGGTTAAATAGTTTGCCATCATATCTAATTCAGATTTTACGTCGTCAACAATTAGGATAGTTTTCATGATTTTAGATTTTAGATTTTTTGCAGTGAATATAATTGATTAATTTAGTAGAACAAGTAATCTTCAAAGATAAATTATTGAAGATACTTATTTACAACTTGATTCAAACCTTCTTTGGTAAAAGGTTTGGTTAGATAATCTGTTGCTCCCGCAAGTTTTGCTCTAGTTTTGTCAATTATTCCCGTATTTCCAGATACCATGATAATCGGTATATGGTTGCAGTTGCCACTACTTCGTAGTAGTCCACATAGTTTATAGCCATTAATTTTTGGCATAGTAATATCCAACAAGATTAGATGAGGAATGATGACAAAAATTTGAGATGCAGCTTTTATAGGATCATCAAGGGCTGTTACTTGAAATTTATTTGGGTCGAGAAAACGTTTGATTTCTTGTAAGATCGTAGGACTATCATCAATACAGACGATTTTCCATGTTTTTGTCGCTTTATCTAATTTATTATTTGTTGTTAGTTTTATTTCTCGATCAATATCATCTAATTTTCGAGATATAGAAGGAATTTTATTTAAAGGCTCTTGAGGACAGTGTAAATCAATTATTTTTTTGTCAATATATGGAGATAGAATTTGTGCTACTTGAAACTCCTTTTTATTTAATAGTATTGACAGTTGACGAATACTAGTATTACCTCTTAATATCTTGCTTAGTTCTATTAAAATATCGTGATTTAAGAAACCTGAATCTGGCAGAGTTTTTGTTTCCCAGCCAGGAGTAAAAGAAGGACATTGATGAATCGAAAGTAATTCTTCACTGCATTTTTGCCATTGTTTTATCTTAATTTCTGCTTCATTTAAACATTCGGCAATACTCAACGATATAGAGACTTGAATTTGTGAAGTAATCCAGGTAGGAACTAAAACATTTTCTTGCCATAAGGAATCGCCTTGCTCGAGCCAGAGACAAGACTGCAATTCGTCTTTAGTGATACTTTCAATTAGTTTGGAGCTTTCATCTGAGTTAAGCTGTTTTTCCGCTATTAACCAGAGAATAATCTTGCTGTAAATATCTAAATCACTAGACTGTTTCGACTGATCTAGTTTAGATAATTGTTCTTCCTGCAAGGATTGGGGTAGCTGTTTTAGAGCAGCTAGAGCTTGTCTCAATCCCAAAAAATGTAAATGGTACTTGAGCTGATCTAGGGATTGTGCCGAGCAGTAAACATATCGTAAACTTCCCATTTGCAAATAAATTTCCCAAACAACCGATTCGCCTCTAAGCTTAAGACAGCCTGAATTTTTAGCTGCTGCTAGTTGCGATAGTAAATGTTGTGAATTGAGTTTTGAAGTTGTTGTCATAATGATAAAAATCAACTTAACTCATTTATTGTTCCCAAAATCACTAGCTAATCCATAATCGAGCAATAAATTTGTGTTGACAGTCGTTTTAAATCGAGGTAAAACTCCCCACAGTTAAGGCTAAATTATCTTTATGAAGAAGTATTTTTCCATCAAAAAAGCGATCGCTCTTTAAAGTGAGAAGAACGATCGCTTTTATAGTCATTCCAAATAAAATCCACACGATTATGTAAGGGCGAATGGCCATTCGCCCCTACGATTAATTGAATTGGATGCGAAATTTTAAAATGCGGAAGCTAATTGGAATGACTATAACTGAAAAAGACTAAAAACTATATGCCCTAAAGGACGAACTAAAAATCTAACCGATCCAGCCAGCACTTAACATTACAGTTAAGGTTATAAAACCAATTCCCAAACCCCAGGTAATCCGATTCAAGGCATTCTCTGCACTCTTAGTACTCGTAAACATTTGTGATTGTCCGCCAATACCGCCTAAACCGTCACCTTTAGGGCTGTGTAGCAGAATGAAAACAATTATGAGAAAGCCACAAGCTGCCCAGATAATCTGTACTATTTGATATAGGTTCATAATAAAAATCTAACTTTTATGCTCTAAAAAATTTAATGATCACTATTGTATGCTGCCGACAGAGCTATATTCAAACAAATAAAGTTGCTAGCTATGGTCACCTGGAGATTTTAATTGGCGTCCGATTTGGTTTGGCTTCATAAATTGCTGGCTCAATCAAAGACTTTCCAGTCATTTCCTCTGGTTGAGGGATTTGCAATATTTCTAAGATAGTGGGGGCAACATCCGCCAAACAGCCATTTTCTCTTAGAGGAACATCTGCGCCATGTCCAATAATTTTTCTGGCTTCTCCTTCAACTAGGATAAAAGGAACTGGGTTAGTTGTGTGGGCTGTCCAAGGATTTCCATCTTGATCCCGCATATACTCAGCATTCCCATGATCTGCTGTAATCAGTAAAGTACCGCCTGCTTGGTTAACAGTTTCAATCACTCTACCCAAACAGCGATCTACAGTTTCGATCGCCTTAACTGCTGCATCTAAATTTCCCGTATGCCCAACCATATCAGGGTTAGCATAGTTAACTACAATTAGAGTATAAACTCCTTGTTTGACAGCCTTGCAAACCTCGTCAGTTACCGCTTGAGCAGACATTTCGGGCGCGCGATCGTAGGTCGCCACCATCGGGCTTTGAATCAACTTTTGGTCTTCCCCTTCAAAGGGCAATTCTAAACCACCGTTGAAAAAATAGGTAACATGGGGATATTTTTCGGTTTCGGCGGTACGGAACTGGCGCAAACCTTGGTTAGCGATTACTTCTCCCAAAATATTAGTTAAATTTTGGGGTTTGAAAACTACCTCGACAGGTGCATTAGGATCGTATTGAGTAAAGGTAACAAAATGTAGCCGATCAATTTTGTGGCGTTCAAACCCATCAAAATTACTATTAACAAAGGCATAGGTTAGCTGTCTTGAGCGGTCGGGACGGAAGTTAAAGAAAATAACTGCATCACCAGGTTCCACAGCCCCTGTGGCGATTCTCGTGGGGATAATAAATTCGTCGGTAATATCTGAACTATAAAAGCTTTCTAAAACTTCGGTGGCGGAACGAGAATCAATCTTTTCATTGCGAGTCATGACGTTGTAGGCTAACTGGATTCGATCCCAACGGCGATCGCGATCCATGGCGTAATAACGACCACTAATGGTCACAATCCGACCAACGCCAACTCGATCGATTGCCTCTTGTATCTTACTTAGTGCCTTGATACCTTCTGTAGTGTAAGTATCTCGTCCATCAGTAATTGCATGAATACAAACATCTTGAACATCATTAGCCTTAGCTAAATTCAGTAAGCCAGTTAAGTGTTTGAGGTGAGAATGCACTCCTCCTTCAGAACAAAGTCCCAATAGGTGTAGCTTGCCCCCCGTAGCGTTAACCTTGGTGCAGGCATCAATTAATACTTGATTGTCGAGCAAAGAGCCATCTTCAACCGCATCAGAAATTCTGACTAATTCTTGCGGAACTACTCTTCCCGCGCCCAAGTTCAAATGTCCAACTTCCGAATTCCCCATCTGACCATCGGGTAATCCTACTGCCTTGCCCGAGGTATTAATTAACGTATGAGGATATGCGTACTGTAAGCTACTAAATATTGGAGTTTTAGCTGTTGCAATAGCATTGGCTTCTGTTGATTCGCGATGACCCCAACCATCTAAGATAGCTAACACCACTGGAGATACAGGTAGTTGAACCATAATTGTTACCCTATAATAATCACTGGCACATTGATAATAACATCGACAACGGCTTTGATTCGACTGTTATTAATCTTTAACTAATAATTATTGCCAGTTTACTAATCATTAATTTAATTTACATCTGATTGAGTTGACATTGTTGACATTATTAAGCTTTTGTTCTCTTGCAGCAATAATCTTGTCTATCTCTGGTCTTCCCGTGATTTTTAAACGCCAGTCTGCCCAAATTTTATAGAGCCAATCAGCGATCGCCCCAATAATTTTTATCTTGGTTATAGCATAGACCCAACCCATCCCCAGCTGTTCATAAACTTGTCTGAAAACCTCGACATTCTTAACGATTGTGCCGTTGGGTAACACTGCATGAATTACTCCCATTGCCGTAGCAAAGTCAATTCCAGCATTATCTTGCGGGTCATAATCGAGACTGGAGATATCGACAAATTTCACAATTCCCCTGCCTGCATCTTTTTTGGTGAGAAAGTTGACTTCCCGCACACACAGAGGGCATTCTCCATCGTATAGAAGTTTAATTTTCCAAGTCGGTTTTACTGATGGACAATCGCTAGATTTAGTGGCAACAGCAGTCATAGTTAAAGGTTATTTTAGATTTAGTTTAGTTACTTTTGCTAGACAAACTTTTGATTTACTTTAGCCAATGATCAGTTTCTAACTTTAGACGAAGCTCAATTGTTGCTTTAATAACTGGCAGTAATCATAGTGCGATCGAAAACATATTCACTGTAGTCAGCGATGGTATCTACCCCTACATAACTAAAGAAAACTTCTAGAGCTAACCAAATACCAACTTGAAATATTAATTTCTTCCACTTAATATTCATCGCTTCCAACAAGAATGAAACTCCACCGATCTATCTGTTACCAAAATTAACAAAAAATGTAACGAAATGCAACAAGATCTGTGAAGTTAAAAAATCTCTGGCTGAATTATATTTATTAAAAAGCTCTAAGCTCTAAGCTAAGGTTTGATCGCCGTTGTCAAATCAGGTACAGCCCTACGTAAAAACGTTAGGACATCTTGGAAATACTACTTCCTACTTCCTACTTCCTACTTCCTACTTCCTACTTCCTACTTCCTACTTCCTACTTCCTACTTCCTACTTCCTACTTCCTACTTCCTAATTTCCTATATATATAGCGGTTATATCCAGCAGGAGCAAAGATGGATTTTGCCCAACGCCACCACCACTGCAAGTAAGAATAGGGATTGTCGTTAGTAAAATATTCAGGAGCAAGACGTTTGATTTTAGGTAGATGGATCCACGGCACTTGGGGAAAGGTATGGTGTTCGTCGTGGTAGCCAGTATTAAAAAAAGGAATATTAGTCCAGCTGTAGGTAGAGTAGGTTTTTCCTTGGTGATAGATATGATGTTCGGCAATTGATTGCCCACGAAAAGTTATCCCCCAATTGCTTGCCATTATTGTCAAACTCCAGAAAAGATAAAGTGCAGCTTGCGGTGCGATCGCTAAATAGGCAAGAGCGTAGAGCAGTATACTGGTGACAATTAGTAGCAGATTGAATTTTGGGTCAATGGTTGCCGACTTTACCTGACGCAGATCAACCTTAACCAAACTAGAGATGATTAGCTCGCTAACAATTAAGCCTCCAGGTAGAAGATGCAGCAGACTTTCTAAAATGCGCCAAGAGAGATGATTAGTAGCAAATTCGGCACGATTACGATCCCATAGCTCATGATCGTATTGATAATCATTGAGTTGAAGATGATGGGTTTTACCATGTACCCCAATGTAGGTTAGAGATTCCCCAAAAGAAAGAGAGCCACAAACGATTAACCAGAGGGCAAACCGAGAACCCAGCTGAGATTTAAAAATTAAATTATGGGCAGCTTCGTGAACAAAAATTCCCAAAGAATGAAGAATAAACTGCCCGACCAAAAAAGCGATCGCGCCGACAGCAAACCAAGGCAAATCTCTAACTAACAAAGCGATCGACCATTGCCCAGCAACTAACAAAGCAATCGGCAAGATCGATAGAGGATAGTTGCCAAAGTATTCTTTAATTGCAGGATACTGGCGTAATATATCTTGACTTCGTTGAATATGCCACTGGCTATCGATTGACATGGATCATTTTAGAGTCTTGAGGTCTTTTGGGGACTTGGGGACTTGGGGACTTGGGGACTTAGGTCAACTATTATCTCCCTATCTCCCTACTTCCCTATCTCCCCTACTTCCTCAGGGGGTGAAGACACATCAGCACTAGGGCGCTGTGCTTGCTCCCATCTGGACTCAGCATTTGCCATCACTTCCTCTAACTTTTCGAGATTTTCCCCAGGATATGATTCTAAAGCTTTAATCGATAAAGACATACGGTTTTGATGCTCGTCAATTTGCTTAATCACAACTTTGATCTTTTGCCCAACTTCAAAGAGATTATTGAGAGATTCAACCCTAGCACCGCTAATTTCCTTAACGTGGAGCAAACCTGTAGCGCCATCGAGATCGACAAACACACCATAGGGTTTAATATTGACAATTTTCCCTGGCATCAAGACACCTTCTTCAATGCTATTCATCGCCACTGCGCGCATAGCATCCCGTTGAGAGAGAACTAACTTGCGATTTTCTTGGTTAACTTCCAAAAAAGTAGCGGTCAAAAGCTGCCCAACTAAAGAATCTAGACTGTCGCGCTGTTGCAAATGCGATCGCGGGATAAAAGCTTTTAAGCCCGCAACTTCACCCATTACTCCGCCTTTGTTAACTCCCGTCACCCGTATCTGAGTGGATTTGCCTGTTTCTGCCATTTCCTTAATATCAGCCCAAGCTTCATCTAATGCCAGTTGACGCAGAGAAAGAGTTACCTGTCCATCATCATCTTGTTCGCGAATGATTAAAAATTCTTTAGTTTCACCGATAGGCAAAATTGCGGCTAAATTATTCACAAAACCCAAAGCTGCTTCGTTAGTAGGGACAAAAGCAGGAGATTTACCACCAATGTCAACATATGCTCCTTCAGAGGTAATTTCTACTACCGTTCCCTGTATTTTCTGTCCTCTCGTAAACTCATAATCATATTCCTGAAGCGCATTCTCAAAATCTGCCATGGAGAAAGCTTGAGATGAGTTGGGAACGGAGGTTGAATCAGACATAGTAGTGTATATGGTGAATATTAACGCACAAACCGAGTAACTTTGATACTACTCACAACTTTTGGCTAAACAAGTCTAGCACTTTTTTCCAGGCATCTTGAGCCGCATCAGAATTATAACTTTGAGGACGATAATCGCACATAAATCCGTGAGTTGCCCCTTGATAACGGAACACTTGATGCTCGATCTGCGCTTGAATCAATGCTTGTTCGATCTGCTCAGTTTGCTCATTGGGGATCAACGGATCTTCTGTGCCAAAAAAAGCATAAATTGTCCCTTTAATATCTTTGGTACGGTTAATCGTTGGTTCATCTTCGCCAGGACACCAAGTAGCAATTTGCGCGCCATAAAAAGAGGCGATCGCCGTAACATCTGCCAGGGTAGCTGCTAAATATGCCACATGACCCCCAAAGCAAAAGCCAATTGCGCCAACTCCCGACTGTTTAACCTGCGGTTGACTATAAAGATAGGCGATACAAGCTTGAATATCGATAAGTAACTCCTTAGCCTGAGTTTGCATCTTATATTCCCTGCCTTGTTTCACCTCATCATCAGAATAACCCACGGCAAATCCAGGTGCTTGACGCTGATAAATTGCAGGAGCGATCGCAAGATAACCTTCACTAGCTAATTTCTCAGTGACTTCTTGAATATGTTTATTTACCCCAAAGATCTCTTGAATAACAATTACCCCTGGATAAATCCCCGCCGTTTCGGGCATTGCTAAATAAGCATCAATCTCTAAGCCTTGATTATTTATTTTGACCCATTGACTAGATACTTTCACTGTTTGATTACTGATGACTGTTTATTTGCCCTAAAGGATTCCCTCTGGTCACGAAGCTTATGCTAAAGCACTAGCTACGCGTCGTCCTTTCGGACTGATTATCGATCAATTGGTGGGCATTATTTTAGGCGATCGGTCTTTATTCTGATTATTGGCGATGCACTAAAGCACTAGCTTCGCGTCGCCCACCCTACATTGCTCATTGCTCATTGTTCACTGCTAAAGGACTCCTTTAGAACTGGGAATATTGCCAGCACGACGGGGGTCTATTTCCGTTGCCATACGCATGGCGCGAGCAAAAGCTTTAAAAGTTGCCTCAATAATATGGTGAGAATTAATTCCATCTAACTGACGAATATGTAAGGTCATTTGAGCATGATTAATTACGGCGACAAAAAACTCTCTAACTAGTTGAGTATCATAAGTACCAACTCTTTGAGTGGGAATTTCTAAGCCATAACTAAGATGAGGTCTACCAGAAAAGTCTAAGGTTACCTGAACCAGAGCCTCATCTAGAGGCGCGCTAAAATGACCAAAACGCACAATCCCTTGGCGATCTCCTAAAGCTTGAGCTAACGCCATACCTAAAGTAATTCCTACATCCTCGTTGGTGTGGTGATCGTCGATCTCGATATCGCCAGTAGCTTTGACCTGAAGGTCAAACATGCCATGAGAGGAAATTTGGTGCAGCATATGGTCGAGAAAAGGAATCCCTGTATCCGCCTGACATTGACCAGTTCCATCGATATTTATGGCGACCTGTACGTCTGTTTCTCCTGTAGTACGGCTGACAGCAGCAGTTCTGGCATTTATTTGCTCTAAAGCATTATGCTGATTGTTCTTGAGAGTTTGGCGATTATCTTCCAGATACGCTTCGCGATCGCTAATTTGCATGATTACTCCTAATTAATGTTAATCTACGAGTTCACTGTCAATCTAGAGCTAAAAGCTAAGAGCTAATAGCTTAAAAAATCTACATCCCCATGATCTCATATCCAGAATCAACATAGATCACTTGTCCCGTAATACCGCTAGCAAGATCGCTACACAAAAAGGCTGCGGTGTTGCCAACTTCTGTTTGAGTTACGGTACGGCGTAAAGGAGCAGTCGCTTCAACATGACGGATCATATCGAGAATGCCGCCTACCGCCGAAGAAGCTAAAGTGCGAATTGGCCCAGCCGAGATAGCATTAACTCGAATATTGTCTTGACCTAACTCAGCAGCTAAATAACGTACACTCATTTCTAAAGCTGATTTTGCGACTCCCATTACATTGTAGTTCGGAATCACTTTGACCCCTCCTAAATAAGATAGGGTAACGATCGCGCCTCCTTCCGTCATTAGAGGTTTAGCCCTCACAGCAAGACAGTTAAGGGAAAAACTACTGATATCTAAAGCTTTGGCAAAACCTGCTCTAGAGGTGGCAGAGAAATCGCCAGTTAAATCTTCCCGTTCGGCAAATGCTAGACAGTGAACTAAGATATCTAATTTGCCCCACTTCTCTTTGATGGTGTCAAACATGGAATCCATCAGTTCATCGTTTTGAACATCACAGGGAACAACAATACTAGGATTGAGAGGTTCAACCAACTCTCTCACCTTTTTTTCAAAACGTCCTCGCTCATCAGGAAGATAATTAACCCCAATATTTGCTCCAGCTTTGTGTAGCTGCTGGGCAATTCCCCAGGCGATCGAACGATTATTGGCTATTCCTGTAACCAAAGCATTTTTTCCAGTTAAATCTAGCACGGTTTTTTCCCAAATTTTTAGCTGCAATTATCTATCCTACAACTGCCTGGGGAAGTGACATAACCGTATTAAAATTGATTTAGATTAAAAAATAGTACTAATTAAAGTTAGGAGAGTTAAGCATATAAGTAAGACAAAGAATGTATTAATGTATTGTGAGAATAATATGACTATTTAAGTTAATACAACATTTAACACATCGTAATTTAATCTTAGGCTCAGGCCCTATGGAACTACCATTGACACAAAATCAACCTCTAGCATCCGTCTTTCGCAAACTTGGTCGTGGTTCTTTTCCTCCCATTGTGGAGAGTTTTGAGCGGGGCAAAACTATCTTCTTTCCTGGAGATCCAGCCGAAAGAGTTTATTTTCTGTTGAAAGGAGCAGTTAAGCTGTCTCGTGTTTATGAAGCAGGAGAAGAAATTACCGTAGCTTTGCTCAGAGAAAATACCGTATTTGGGGTGCTTTCTTTAATTACTGGTCAAAAAAGCGATCGCTTTTATCATGCGGTAGCCTTTACTCCTGTAGAACTCTTATCAGCACCGATTGAACAGGTGGAAAAAGCTCTACAAGAAAATCCTGAGTTGTCCATGCTAATGCTACGGGGATTATCTTCCCGCATTTTGCAAACAGAAATGATGATTGAAACCCTCGCTCATCGAGATATGGGTTCTCGTTTAGTTAGTTTCTTATTGATTCTGTGTCGTGATTTTGGCACACCAACGACCGAAGGAATTAAGATCGATCTCAAGTTATCTCATCAGGCGATCGCTGAAGCTATTGGCTCGACTAGAGTTACTGTCACCAGACTATTAGGAGATCTGCGGGAAAAAGAATTAGTCTCAATTCATAAAAAGAAAATCACCGTACATAATCCTGTAGCTTTAAGTCAACAATTTGCTTAAATTTTGTTTAAATTATAAATGACCTAACTAACGGCATTACTGACAACTAAATAGTTAACTAACTCATAACAGCTTGTCCAAGCTGATTTTTGGACTAAACTACCTAAGTACCTTTCATGACCAGCGGTTATATTCTGATTGCAGCAATTTTTCTTCTAGGCGGTATTGTTGCAGTATTTGGCGATCGCGTTGGCACTAAAATAGGTAAAGCCAGACTCAGATTATTTAATCTGCGTCCTCGCCAAACAGCCATGATTATCACCTGGATTACAGGGATGTCAATTTCAGCTCTTACTTTAGGAATTCTGTTTGGTTTAAGTGGCTCTTTGAGAAGAGGTATCTTTGAGCTTGACGATATTCTCAAGGAGAAAAGACAAACTGAGGCGGAATTAGCCACGGCACAACAGGAACAACGACAGGTACAAAAACAGCTATTTAAAGTTAAACAACAACAAACTCAAGCAGTAGTTAATCTAAATACTACCAATCAAAATTTCGCGCGCTCAAAACAGCAGGTCAAAAAAATTTCGGCTCAAGCCAAAAAACTCCAACAGGAGTTAGACAGTTTGTTGAGCGAACGTGCAAAACGGCAGGAACAACTAGACCAACTACAGCAGCAAAGCCAGGAATTACAAACCCAGCTACAGCAGCGGGAGCAGAAAATTAGCCACCAAGATCAGATTCTCTCGGAAAAAGAAGTTCAGCTTCAAGATTTGGAACAGCAACAGCAATTACTGCAAACCCAAGTACAACAAAGAGATCGCTCCATTGTGGAATTAGATCGAGCGATCGCCACAGCCGAACTCGGTTTAAAACTTAGAACCAAAAGACTCGAACAGTTGGAATCTCAATTAGCCATATTATCAAACGATGTGGCAGCTTTAGAAAAGTCTTATTTTGAATTGAGAGAGAAAAAAATTGCCGTAGTAAAGAACCAAGTACTATCTTCAGCAGTAGTCAGAATTATCGATCCTAATGCCGCCAAATCGGCGATCAATAGTTTATTGAGACAGGCAAACACCAACGCCGTTCAAGCAACTCAGTTTAGTGGAGCAAAATCCGAACAAGAAATCGTCAAAATCACTAGATCACAGGTAGAACAGCTCGAATCACAGATCCAAGATGGTCGAGACTATGTGATTAGAATTATTTCAGCAGGTAATTATGTTCAAGGAGAAAAAGAAGTTAGGGTATTTGCTGATGTAGCTCTCAATCAACAAATATTTAAAGCAGGGGCAGAAATTGCTACCGTGTCGATAGACTCTCAAAATGTTACTCGTCAAGAAGTGCAGGAAAGATTAAATTGGCTTTTGGCGGTGTCCAAATTTCGCGCTCAACGAGCAGGAACATTAGGCGAAATTGAAATAGGCGATGATCAGATCGAAAATCTAGTTGATTTTATCGATCAACTTACTCAATCTCCCGAACCTGTTAGAGAAATTAGAGCTATAGTTGCCGAAAATACCTATACTGCTGGGCCATTAAAAATTGATTTTGTGGTGATGCGCAATGGCAAAATTATTTATAGCACTTGAACAATGAACAGTACAGTAATCAGTAATCAAATTTGAACTCTCAAAACATACTTGGTTTAGATCCTGGTCGGGATAAATGTGGCATAGCTGTAATAAATAGTCAGCAGGCAGTAATTTACCATCAGGTGATTGATTCAGTTAAAGCGATCGCGACGATTAAACAGCTAGCCCAAAAGTACGCCATCGATCTAATCGTAATGGGCGATGGTACGACTTCTAAAGCTTGGCAGCAGCAGCTTGAGTCTAATTTATTAAATCTGTCAGTAATTACCGTAAATGAGACCAACAGCACCCTAGAAGCTCGCGATCGCTACTGGATTATGTACCCTCCACAAGGACTACAGCGTTTAATCCCCCAAGGTTTACGAACACCTCCTCGTCCAGTAGATGATCTTGTGGCAATCATTTTAATTGAACGATATCTTGAATCAGTAATCAGTAATCAGTAATCAGTAATTAGTAATCACATCTTTGTCCTAACCGTAAAAGTGTAATCACCACCTGCTTCTAACTGATGATCGCAACGTTCAAGGAAGCGCTCTAAAGGTTCTTGAATTAAGGCTCTACCAAGGGAAGGTTGCACTGATAACTGTCTGTGACGAAAACGCCATCTAAATTGCCACTCATACTGAGCAGCTTGGACTTCGCCTTCGATTTTGCCCATTGAGATTGATTGTTGAGTAATACGGACATGGGCGACTGTTTCTGGTAGATAACTACGATTCACAATTTATGACAGGTAAGTTTATTCAGTAAATAAGAGCGAGTTTTATTAAATAATATAGCGACTCTAGAATTGATGAATCAATCTAACTATGGTTGATGATAATGGGGCTAATTTTTTTAGTTAAGTAAAATACCAAAATTGCACAAATAAGACACACTATAAATAATTAAGGGTCAACAAAAAAAGAGTAAGTCATCAAGAGGTATTCTGTGTTGTCAAAAGAAGAAACAGGCGATTGGGCGCAGCCCACGCTGCGCGATCGCTTAGAGCTAGAAGAGGCGCTGATTGGCTTTGAGGAAATTACTGCCGAGCTAAATTACCGTCAGGCGCAAAATTCTCTTCGCAGTTTAATCAGCAATCTTGACCTAACTGCTGAAGAACAAGAGGGTTTGGAGTCCGAGATCGATCGCCTGACACAAATGCTGGATAAATTGGAGCAGTCGGTAGTGCAGATTGCTGCTTTTGGTATGGTAGGGCGAGGTAAATCTTCTCTGCTCAATGCTTTAGTGGGGCAGGATATTTTCCCTACAGGAGCGCTGCATGGTGTTACTCGCACCATCGATCGGGCTAACTGGAAATTGACCCCCGAACAAATTGCTGATACTTCAGAAAATTTGCAACGTCTGACCATAACAGGTCAAGGTGGAGAAATTCAGCTATTAGATACTCCAGGGATTGACGAAGTTAACGGGGAGGCAAGAGAGGCTTTGGCTTGTGATTTAGCTCACAGAGTCGATTTGATTTTGTTTATTGTTTCAGGAGACATTACCCAGGTTGAGTATCGCGCTTTGTCTAAACTACGAGAGGCAGGTAAGCCGATGCTGTTGGTATTCAACAAGATCGACCAGTATCCTGAAGCCGATCGCCTGGCAATTTATCATAAGATCAAGGAAGAAAGAGTCCGAGAATTGATTTCTCCTGACGAAATTATTATGGTGGCTGCCTCCCCAGTTGAAGTGCGCGGAGTTAAAGATCGCATGGGAAAACTTAAAGTAGAAAGAGTCAGAGGAGTAGCTCAGGTAGAAACCCTCAAGCTGAAAATCTTAGAATTATTAGAACGTGAAGGTAAATCTTTGGTGGCACTTAACAGTATGCTGTTTGCCGATGAAGTTAACGAACAGCTAGTACAGCGTAAGCTGGCGATTCGCGATCGCGCTGCCAATGCCTTAATTAATCAGGGTATGATGCTCAAGGCGATGACGGTGGCACTGAATCCTGTAACGGCGATCGACCTATTTTCTGGAGCAGTTATTGATGTCGGTATTATCCTGTCTCTATCCCGTCTTTATGGCATTAATATGACTCAATCTGGGGCGGTAAAGCTCTTGAAAAATATCGCTCTCAGCATGGGGGGAATTAGTGCCAGCGAATTATTAGCAACTTTGGGTTTAAGCTCGGTTAAAGGACTTTTGGGCTTGACTATTCCCGCTACAGGCGGTTTATCTTTAGCACCCTATTTATCGGTGGCGATCGCTCAAGGAGCAGTGGCTGGAGTATCTTCCTATGCTATTGGGCAAGTAACCAAAACCTATTTGGCTAACGGCGCATCCTGGGGAGAACAAAGCCCTAAAGTAGTAGTGCAGAAAATTCTCGATTCTCTCGACGAAAAATCAATCCTCAACCGCCTCAAATCGGAACTCCGCGCTAAACTAACCAACTAAAAGCTAAAAGCTAAAAGCTAAAAGCTAAGAGCTAAAAGCTTTATTGATAAAATAATCCTGATATCATCCATAAATTTGAGGCTATATGGTAACTAGACGAGTTGCAGACATTTTAAAAAATGGTCAACCAGATGAACCAGTAACGATCAAAGGTTGGGTACGCACCAAAAGAGAATTAAAGGGCTTTGCTTTCATTGAGGTTAATGATGGCTCGTCTTTAGCGGGTTTACAAGCGGTTCTCGATGCCGATTTACCCGATTATGAGAACGTTCTCAAACAACTTGCTACAGGGGCTTCTGTGGAAATTACGGGCAAGCTAGTGGAGTCGCCAGGGAAAGGACAAAAAATTGAGCTAAAAGGGGATTCGGTAATTGTCTACGGTACAGCCGATCCTGAAACTTATCCTCTACAAAAAAAACGTCACTCTTTTGAGTTTTTACGTACTATCGGTCATTTGCGATCGCGCACTAATACTTTAGGGGCGGTCTTTCGGGTCAGAAATGCCTGTGCCACGGCAATTCATCAGTTTTTTCAAGAGAAAAACTTTCTTTGGGTTCATAGCCCGATTATTACCGCTAGTGACTGTGAAGGTGCAGGGGAATTATTTACTGTAACTAATTTTGACCTTAACAACTTGCCGAAAAACGACCAGGGCGAAGTAGATTATACTCAAGATTTTTTTGGTAAACCAGCCTACCTGACGGTGAGTGGACAGCTACAGGCAGAAGTAATGGCAATGGCGTTTCAAAATGTCTATACTTTTGGCCCTACTTTTCGCGCGGAAAATTCTAATACTTCCCGTCACTTGGCAGAATTTTGGATGATCGAACCCGAAATGGCTTTTTGCGACTTGGAAGGGGATCAAAATCTGGCGGAAGAATTTCTCAAATATATTTTCCAGTATGTCTTAGAACATTGTGCTGACGACTTGGAATTCTTTAACAAGTGGGTAGATAAATCTGTCTTGGCAAACGCCGATAATATTATTAATAATGAGTTTGAACGAGTCACCTACACCAAAGCGGTGGAATTATTGGAACAAGCAGATCGGCAATTTGAATATCCTGTTGAGTGGGGTATCGATCTTCAGTCGGAACATGAACGTTATCTAGCGGAAAAGCTGTTTAAAAAGCCCGTGATCGTGACCAACTACCCTAAAGATATTAAAGCCTTTTATATGCGCCTAGATGAAGGCGAAAAAACCGTCTCGGCAATGGATGTCCTCGCCCCTGGGATTGGCGAAATTATTGGCGGTTCACAAAGAGAAGAGCGTCTTGATGTCTTAGAAAGGCGAATCAAAGAGATGAATATCGAAGCTGAGGATATTTGGTGGTATTTAGATCTACGCCGTTATGGCACAGTACCCCATGCGGGATTTGGTTTGGGTTTTGAAAGATTAGTCCAGTTCATGACGGGAATGACTAATATTCGTGATGTAATTCCTTTCCCCAGAACTCCGTTGAGTGCCGATTTTTAAGTTAGATCAAAATATAGCAGTCCTATTTGATTCATGAAACTACATTGATTGGTTTTTAGGTAGTCCTAAAGGACGACGCGTAGCTAGTCCTAAAGGATAAGCTTCGCAAATGAGACCGAAGGGAATCCTTTAGGGCTTTAGCATAAGCTTCGTGACCGTAGGAAATCCTTTAGGGCATATAGGTAGTAGAAATTTCTCATTTCATTTAGGATTGCTATGTGATATTTATATATAAAATCTTTGCTCTTTTGCTCCTTTGCGCCTTAGCGTCTTGGCGCGAGTGTAGTAGTGTAGGTTGGGTTGAGGCACGAAACCCAACGATTAAAAGATTTTGTTGGGTTTCACTATCGTTCTACCCAACCTACCAAGTCTAAGCGGGATCAACGCCTTTGCGTCTTTGTCCTAAAGGATTAGCTTCGCGTCCGTCTTGGCGCGAGTTTTAATTAAAATTGTCAAAACGGACTTCATCTGACCTATTTCTAGAACACTAACGTTTTTGCGACACAACCAAGCAACGTTTTAATTCTTTAGCTAATGTTTCTACATAAGGTTCTTTTAAAATTCCAAAATGATCTCCAGGAATATAAATAATTTCTAATCCTCCAGTCACTAAATTACCCCAGCCGAATTGATCTTCAAAGTCGCCAAATGCTGACATCACCTCATACTCTTCCATGGCTTTAAATACAGTGACCTTACCTGAATATGTCTGGGGAATATAATTTTGTTGTGCTTCCAAATATATTTGGGGAACATGGTTTAAGCGAGTCTCTTGTTTCAGCTTGAGAAATTTATTTATCTTGGTCAATTTTGAACATAGATACTTAACAGGAGAGTGGCAAAATTTACGTAAATGAGTCAACAATCTCTTAGGCAGAGGATATATCGTATAAGCCTTGGGATCCCAAGTATCGAATAAAGCTAGAAGAGCCACTTCTTCACCTTGAGCTTGAAGTTGTTGAGCAGCTTCAAAAGCTACCATCCCACCAAAAGATAAACCGCCTAGATAGTATGGCCCTTGAGGCTGAAGAGTCTTGATTTCTTGAATGTAGAGAGCTACTAAATCTGCAACCTGCTCTAACCAATGCTCAGAATCATCAATCATTTCTATTGCCAAGCCATAGACTGGTTGATCTTCACCTAACTGAGATGATAGAGGATAATAAATACCAATACCTTGAAATAAGAACAGGGGCGGTTTTGTTCCTTTTGGTTGAATGGGCGCTAATGTAGAGCAAGGTTTTTTATTTTCTTGCTGCTCTAGGAAACTAGCTTGTTGTTCGATAGTGGACATTTGAAAGACCATGCCAAAAGGTAACTCGATCGCAAAAGTTTGTTCAAGCTGATTAGATAAGGTGACAGCTAATAGGGAATGTCCGCCTAAATAGAAGAAGTTATCGTTAATACTAATAGACTCAAGACCTAAAACCTCTTGCCAAATAGTAGCTAGTTGCTGTTCAGTCGCTGTTCGGGGAGCAATCTTTATTTGGTTATCTACTGGAAGTGGGAGAGCAGATAAGGCACGACGATCTACTTTGCCATTGAGGTTGAGAGGAAATTCGGCAACAAAAGTAAAACAAGACGGAATCATATATTGGGGTAAAGTTGTCTGGAGAAAATTTCGCAACTCCTGGGATGCAATCAGCTCGTTTTGAGCAATTAGATAGGCGATTAACTGCTTTTCCCCTAATCGATCTTCTTTGGCTATTACTATACAGTCACTTATAGCTGGATGCAGGCTAAGACAAGATTCAATTTCCCCCAATTCAACCCGCATTCCGCGAATTTGGACTTGATTATCCTCCCTTCCTAACATTTGTAAGTCGCCTTGAGGGTTTAAGCGACCAAGATCTCCTGTACGATAAAAACGATCGCCATCTAGCAGAATGTATTTTTCTTCAGTTAGGCTGGGTAGATTGAGGTAACCCTGAGTAACACCTTGACCAGAGAAATAAATCTCACCCTTAACGCCAACAGGTACAATTCTTTGCTGCCGATCTAATACTCGTAGCTGAACGTTATTGAAAGGCTTGCCAACCAGAGTTTGCTCAATCTCAAGATCTTTAGGTACAAAATAGCTACAGCCCATACAACTAATTTCACTTGAGCCATAAATAGCGTATACTTGCGCCTGAGTAAATGTTTTATTTAATCGGTTGAGTATTGCAGCGGGAATCATATCCCCACCAGAAGAAGCGTGCTTGACATGCTTAAATCGCTCCAATTCTTGAACTCGATCGAGATAATCAAGCAACATTTTTAACAGACTAGGGCTTAAATGAAAGAAACTCGATCGCTCTATTGCTTTTGCTAGTAAGTTTGGCTCAAGTAATTGCTTGAGAGTGATAATATTTACTCGTCCACCACAGACTAGAGGTAACAACAGCATCAAAAGGCTGATACTAAAGGTAAATCGCGCAGCAGCTAAAAAACTATCTTCGACACCAAAACAGTATTTTTCTTGGGCTGCAAAAATATAATGAATTAGATTACTATGAGACGAAACCACACCCTTCGGTGTCCCAGTCGTACCAGAGGTAAAGAAGATGTGGGATACACTATCAGGGGAACAAAAATAATCGAGATTAGAGCGATCGCCTGATGATAAATCTAATCTAAACAGATTTATAGTATTAAGATCGAAGTTATCATCAATTTCCCTAAAGCGATCGCTGGCACAAACAATAGCTACGGGTGCTACTTGTTCGATCATAGTTTTAATTCTGCCTAAAGGATACTCTGTATCTATAGGGACGTATACCGCATTGATTTTATGAATTGCCAGGATCGCAATTAAAATTTCTAACCCAGGATCGATAAATACCGCCACGCAGTCTTGAGGTTTTACATTCTGCGCAATTAAATAGTTGGCTAATTGATTCGCTTGAGCATTTAATTCTCCATAGCTGATTTGTACCTCGCCAAAAGTGACAGCTATCGACTCGGGAAACTCTTGGGCATACCGTTCAAAATGACGATAGATCGGCAGATTACTATAACCACTAGCAAGAGAAGAGCGATCGCTTTTTATTGGAGTACTTGTAATATGTGTTGAAGCTGATAAAGTTACAAAACTTTGATTCACGTTAATTAATTCCCAAAAGATTTTTAATAAATGCGATTAGGCTCCCCTAAAGGACTAGGTCCGCTTCGCGATCGCTCTAAACAGTGATGGGAAATTCTTCTTTGATTGGCAAAGATTCGCTGTCAAATAACATGGGGTGTTTGAGTTTAGTTTTGGCTAACTGTTCAAAATCAGGATCAAATTCTCCCAGAACACCACGACGTATCTGATCGAGTTCAATAGATTCAAATAAAGCCTGAAAATTACCTTCTCCAAAGCCTTTATTACCCTTTCTTTCAATAAACTCAAAAAAGATTGGCCCGATAATTTCTTTAGTGAAGATTTGGAGTAAAATACCGTCTTCTTTTTTGCCACCATCAATTAAAACTTTTAGTTTTTTGAGAGCAATTACATTTTCTTCGTGGCTGGAAATACGTTTATCTATTAATTCGTAATAGCTTGCAGGAGTGTCTTGAAACAAGATTTTTTCTTCTTTGATTTGACCTACTACCGAGTAGATATCATGACAACCCAAAGCAATATGTTGAATACCTTCCCCATTGTATTTTTCTAAGAATTCAGCAATCTGCGAAAAGTCGTCTTGAGATTCATTTAACGGAAGCCGAATTTTGCCACAGGGACTAATTAAGGCTTTGCTACGTAAACCTGTTTTTTTACCTTTAATATCAAAGAAACGAATTTCTTGAAAATTGAAAATACATTCATAAAATTTAGCCCAAGCATCCATGTTTCCCTTAAATACATTTTGAGTAACATGATCGATATAAGTAACTTTAGGTTTAGCCAAAGGAAGCTGACCAGTAGGTTCAAAAAAGCTATCCAAAAATTGTTTAGAAGTCTGGCGATCGATTAAATAAATCTTCGAGCCTCCAACACCTTCAATTGCAGGCAAGTTATAATCCGAACAAATTACTGCTTTAGCACCACGCTTCACCGCTTCTTGGAGTGCAAAGTTAGAATCTTTGACTCTAAAACTGATACCACAAACACCAGAACCATGAATAGACTCAAAAGCAGCAGCATCCGTATCCGCTTCTGCATTGACAATAAATTTCATATTGCCTTGCTCTAGTAAGAAAATGTTTTTGAGGTGATGACGACCAGTTAAAATAAATCCAAATTTAGTAAAAATATCAATAATTTCTTGAGGGAATTTAGTAGCAAACTCGATAAAATCAAAGCCATTGATTTGAATCGGATTTCTTGTTTTAAGTGCCTGCTCTTTTTCAATCATGATGTAAGTTATTGTTATTTTATTTAATATTTCTGAAATAAATTAATTTTTAGAGTATTTATATTTATAGGCAGCAAAAAATTTCCAAGAAAATATTACTTTTCTAGTATTTCAGCCTGACTGCCTGAGACAAGTTTCTCTTATCTTTATTATGTTATGTATAAATTTTGTTTTTTATGCAAAAAGGCTATTTTGTTATTATGCGATCGCTTAAAAGCGTTGATGAATTGTATCTTAAAAATTCAATTTTTATGAAAATACTAGGGTTTATATAAATACGTCACGCAACCAGTATTTGAGCTTGATTGTACTTTTATAATTATCTTTTATAATTATTATTAGCTCTTGATATATTGAAGTAAAATAATTGCTATAGCAAGTAAAAATAGTGATTTTAAGTATTAATTTTATAAATGCTGAATTTACTTAATTTTGCTTCATATGTAATTAAATATAGAGTTTATTTAGAATTTTTCAATAGTTTTCGATCATTAATACTAAAATACTAACTAAATATTTGTATTAGATCCAAAACATATTGTCACATTTTTAAAAATCTTGCTAGATTAAAATAAGATATTCATCAAAAATTTATATTTAGGTAAAGCTATTGTTCTTAGTTGTTTTTTTATCCTGACAGGCGATCGGGAAGAAATAGGAAAGATTTTCAATCTGAAATGGTAGAATAATCTTTATCGCTTTTCCTACTTCCTACTTCCTACTTCCTATTTCCTACTTCCTATTTCCTACTTCCTATTTACTTATAACTACGTTGGGTCAATTCAACATTGTCAAACTCTAATTTTTCTTGGTGTAAGACAGGAGTTTGTTCATCTCCTTGATATTGCCATGCAGCAACATAAGCATAATCCTCATCATTGCGTTGGGCTTCTCCTTCTGGAGTCTGACATTCTTCGCGAAAGTGCGCGCCACAGGATTCTTCGCGATCTAGAGCATCTCGCGCCATTAATTCTCCCAACTCTAAGAAATCAGCAACTCTACCCGCAAACTCCAAGTGCTTATTAAAAGTCTGCTTGTCTTGAGGAATTATCACATTTGACCAATATTCCTGTCTTAATTCTGCTATTTGGGCGATCGCCTGTTCTAATCCTGAGCGATCGCGAGACATGCCTACTCGATCCCAGAGGATTTTACCTAGCTGACGATGAAACTCAGTCGCCGTCTTATTACCGTTGATACTCAACAGTTTATTAACTTTAGTATTGACCGTCGCTTCTGCTTCTTCAAAGGCAGGATGAGTTAACTTTACAGGTGGTAAATCGCTCGTCGCAATATAGTTACCCAAAGTGTAGGGAATGACAAAATAGCCATCAGATAATCCTTGCATCAAGGCACTAGCACCGAGACGGTTTGCCCCGTGATCGGAAAAATTGGCTTCGCCTAAAACGTGTAAGCCAGGAATAGTACTCATCAGGTTATAGTCTACCCACAAGCCACCCATAATATAGTGAACGGCGGGATAAATTCGCATCGGGACTTCGTAGGGGTTTTCTCCCGTGATGCGTTGATACATATCGAACAGATTACCGTAACGTTCGGCAATTAATTCTTTGCCTAATTTGGCGATCGCATCCCTAAAGTCTAAATATACTGCTAGTCCAGTTTCACCAACGCCTCGACCTTCATCTGTAACCTGCTTGGCGTTACGAGAAGCCACATCACGAGGGACAAGATTACCAAAGCTAGGATATCTGGTTTCTAGATAATAATCTCTTTCTGTTTCAGGAATTTGACTGGGATGGCGCTGATCGCCAGGCTGTTTTGGCACCCATACCCGCCCATCATTGCGTAAGCCTTCACTCATCAAAGTTAACTTAGACTGATACTCTCCCGACACAGGAATACAGGTAGGATGAATCTGGGTATAGCAAGGATTGGCAAATAAAGCCCCCCGTTTGTAGCATCGCCAAGCAGCCGTGACGTTAGAGTTGCGGGCATTAGTCGAAAGATAATAGACATTGCTATAGCCCCCAGTACAAAGTAGCACTGCATCTCCTGCGTAGCGTTCAATTTCCCCCGTAATCAGGTTACGAACAATAATACCTCGTGCTTTCCCGTCAACTAAGACCAAATCTAGCATTTCTCGACGAGGAAACATTTCTATCTTCCCTTCAGCAATCTGACGAGACATGGCACTATATGCCCCTAGTAAAAGTTGTTGTCCTGTTTGCCCTTGAGCGTAAAAGGTACGGGATACCTGCGCCCCACCAAAAGAACGATTGGCTAATAGTCCGCCATATTCCCGCGCAAAAGGAACACCCTGCGCCACACATTGATCGATAATCTGATTACTAATCTGCGCCAAGCGATGTACATTAGCCTCACGGGAACGATAGTCCCCACCCTTGATCGTGTCGTAAAATAACCGCCAGACAGTATCCCCATCATTAGGATAGTTTTTCGCCCCGTTAATGCCTCCTTGAGCAGCGATACTATGGGCGCGACGAGGAGAATCTTGGATGCAAAAACTTTTGACGTTGTAACCTAATTCCGCTAGGGTAGCTGCTGCGGAAGCCCCTGCTAATCCTGTTCCGACAATTAAGATGGTGTGCTTTTTCTTATTGGCAGGACTGACTAATTTACAGTGATCTTTATAATTGTCCCATTTGTCTTGTAGTCTACCAGCAGGAATTTTAGGATCGAGTTTCATTAATCAGAATGGGAAATGAGGGATGAAGGATGAAGGACAACAAAATCGACGAAATATGCTTTAAGTATACTAGTTGGAGATAAACAGCCAAATTTTAAGTTGGTTAATTAATCACTATAACATCGGCATTTTTTAACGTCTGATGTGAATTAATTGAATATGAAAATTTAAGAATTGCCAAGAATGAAATTAAGCTCGATCTTTTCAAAATGCCTCAAAAATATTTTTCGTCGAACTCAGAATTTATAAGGCGATCGCTTTGATCGTTGATTTTATACCAATTTTCATGCATTAGCTGGAAAGACGATCTATAAATATAAAATTGTAGGTTGGGTTGAGGTACGAAACCCAACATTAATAACATTTTGTTGGGTTTCACTTTCGTTCTACCCAACCTACTAGCTACTGGCGCGTCTAGTTTAATTTATTGGGTAAATTGGTGTTGGCAATTAATCATTAATAAATCCACTTCCAATTCGTTACTTCAGGTTTATCCATACCCTCAGAATGAGCATAAGCAAGATTATCGATAATCTCATCTCTCATCCGTTCTCTAACATAAGCAGCACGAGAACCTAAATTAGGAACGCGATCGATTACATCAATGACTAAATTAAAGCGATCAATCTGGTTAAGAATTGCTAGTTCTAGAGGCGTATTGATATTGCCCTGTTCCTTGTAACCGCGAACGTGAATTCGTTCTTGATTGGTACGGCGATAAGCTAACTTGTGAATCAGCCAGGGATAGCCGTGAAAGTTAAAGATTATAGGTTTATTGGCAGTAAAAAGAATGTCAAATTCCTTGTTAGATAAACCATGAGGATGTTCACTTTCGCTTTGTAGACGATATAAATCCACTACGTTGATAAAGCGAACTTTTAAGTCGGGAAACTCTTCTCGTAGAATAGCTGTCGCTGCCAAAGATTCCTTAGTAGGAATGTCACCACAACAAGCCATAATTACGTCAGGCTCATCTGGTTTTGTCCCACAATCGTCGTTGCTCGCCCATGACCAGATACCAATTCCTTTAGTGCAATGCTTGATGGCTTCTTCCATTGTTAAATATTGCAGGTGCATCTGTTTGTCAGAAATAATCACATTTACATAGTCCTTGCTGCGCAAACAGTGATCGGCAACTGAAAGCAAACAATTGGCATCGGGGGGAAAATAAACACGGGTAACATAAGCACTCTTATTCGTTACCAGATCGACAAAACCTGGATCTTGGTGAGAAAAGCCATTATGATCTTGTCGCCAAACCAAAGAAGACAACAAGATATTGAGAGAAGAAAGCGAAGTCCGCCAAGGCACATGATGTTTGCAGATATCTAACCATTTAGCGTGTTGGTTAAACATCGAGTCAATAACGTGGACAAAAGCTTCGTAAGTGTGAAATAAGCCGTGTCTTCCTGTCAATAAATATCCTTCTAGCCATCCTTCGAGGGTATGTTCACTCAACATTTCCATCACTCGACCGTCAGGAGATAATTGACTACCATCCTCATCTTCAGGTAAATAATCTGCCAACCAAGTTTTTTTAGTGACTTCATAGATAGCAGAGAGACGATTAGAAGCGGTTTCATCGGGACCAAAAACACGGAAATTATTCATGTTGTTGCCCATCACATCCCGTAAAAATTGCCCTAATACCGCCGTATTTTCAACCTGCACAGTACCAGGCTTGTCCATTGCCACGGCATAGTTGCGAAAATCGGGAAGTTGAAGGTCTTTACGCACTAGACCACCGTTAGTGATGGGATTAGCACTCATACGGCGTAACCCAACAGGAGCGAGTTCTTTTAATTCGGGGATTAAAGTACCATTGTCATCAAAAAGTTCTTCAGGTCGATAACTCTTCATCCATGCTTCTAACAATTTGACGTGTTCCAGATTAGAATGCATTTCTCCCATTGGAACTTGGTGCGATCGCCAAAATCCTTCAACTTTATGACCATCGACATCTTTCGGGCCTGTCCAACCTTTAGGGGTACGCAGGATAATCATGGGCCAACGGGGGCGGAAGGCTTTATTTTGACTACGGGCTTCTTGCTGAATCTCCCGAATTTTGACAATACACTCCTCCATGGTGGCTGCCATTTGTTGGTGCATTAGTTCTGGATCTGAGCCTTCGACTACATAGGGAGTATAGCCATAACCGCGAAATAAGCTATCGAGTTCTTCTGGGCTAATGCGAGACAGAATCGTCGGGTTAGCTATTTTATAACCGTTAAGGTTGAGTATAGGTAACACTGCCCCATCACGGACGGGATTGAGGAATTTATTGGAATGCCAAGCAGTTGCTAGAGGGCCTGTTTCGGCTTCTCCATCACCCACGACACAAGCTGCAATTAAATCGGGGTTGTCATACACTGCACCGAAGGCATGGGAAAGACTGTAACCAAGTTCGCCTCCTTCGTGAATTGAGCCTGGAGTTTCAGGAGTACAATGGCTACCAATATGACCAGGGAAGGAAAATTGCTTGAAGAATTTTTGCATTCCTTCTGTGTCTTCGCTTTTATCGGGATAGATTTCCGAATAAGTACCTTCTAGATAAACGGGCCCTAATACCCCTGGCGCACCATGTCCAGGCCCTGCGATATAAAGAGCATTGAGGTCGTATTTTTTAATCAGTCGATTGAGATGAATGTAGGTAAAACTGAGGGCAGGAGACGATCCCCAATGTCCTAGTAATCTATGTTTGATATGTTCTGGTTTTAAAGGTTCTTTCAGTAATGGATTATCTCGAAGATAAATCATGCCAATGGCAAGATAGTTACAGGCACGCCAATAAGCATGAATTTTTCGGAGTTCTTCGGGAGTTAAAACTGATTCTGAGGCAAGATTATTAGTGATTGGTGTTGTAACCATAGTAAGTTTCTGGAGTGAAGAGTTTCAGAGTTACGATGAAATAGAACAAGAAGCAGCGATAGAAATTTTTAACTGCCTTTAATTAATGTTAGTCCGCTTTTCAAAAAAGCTAAGAGCTAAAAGCTAAAAGCTAAAAGCTAAAAACTAACTAATTAAAAACGTAGTCTATTCAAATGAAACCGACTGTAACTGCCAGCACTGAGTAGCGATCGCCCAATCTTCTTCTGTATGAATAACTAACACCCTAACTTGAGAATCTTCAGTAGCAATATCTTCATTAATCGGACGAGCATTATTTTTATCTATGTCCAGGTATAATCCTAAAAAAGTAAATTGCTCACAGGTTTCGGCTCTTAGCTTGGCTGTATTTTCGCCCACACCTGCGGTAAACACCAAAACATCTAATCCTCCCAAAGATGCGATCATTGCCCCAATACCACTTCTGAGACGATGGATATAAATATCAAAAGCTAGTTGCGATCGCGAAGCGTGGGCTACGCCCAATCGCTTTTGTCCTTCAGCACTGGCTGCGACAATTGCCCTCATGTCGGCGGATATACCAGAAACTCCCAGTAAACCAGATTCTTTAGTTAATAATTGATTTAATTCATCTCCATTTAAACCGTATTCTCGCATTAGATACAGCAAAATTTGGGGGTCAATTGAACCGCAGCGCGTCCCCATCATTAAGCCTTCCAAGGGAGAAAAGCCCATTGTCGTGTCGATACAGATACCATTAGCAATTGCAGCTAATGAACAACCGTTTCCTAAGTGACAGGTAATTATTTTCAAAGAATCTAGGGATCGCTCGAGAATTTGAGCTGTTTTGGTGGCGCAATATTGATGACTAATCCCATGAAAACCATAACGTTGAATACCCCGTTCAAACCATTCATAGGGTAGAGGATAAACTTTAGCAGGTTCGGGGATTTGACTGTGAAAAGCGGTATCGAATACGGCGATTTGTGTAACTTCGGGGAGAATTCTGGCGATCGCTTCTATCCCTTCAAGATGAGCAGGATTATGATTAGGAGCTAGAGGAATTAAATCAGCGATCGCATTTTTAACTTCAGTTGTAATTATAGTCGGTTGGCAATATTTCGCGCCTCCATGAACTACCCGATGACCGACGAGATCTATTTGTTCTAAGCGATCTAAAACTTTAGTTTCTCCCTCAACGAGAGTATTGAGCATTGTCTCTAAAGCTCGATCGCGGTTGGCTAAATCAGTCTGTTGTTGAACGCCATTACTTTTAATCGTTAGGCTACCCAAATCTGAAGCAGTCCAATCTATATGCCCTAACCATAAAGGTTCGGGTGGCTGTTGCGGTAATTCTGTTCCTAATCTGTAAAGGGAACTCTTTTGGCTACTTGAGCCAGCGTTGAGGACTAAGAGGTACATGAGCAAGTGTTATTTTGTTACAAAAGACAGTTTTTAGATTTTTTTATATGCTGAAACTACTTGAAGAAATACGAGCTATTGCGCACCTAGGTTTAAATTATAGTAATGATGTTTACGATCGCGAACGTTATGAACGTCTGCTTAATCTTGCTAGTAGCGAATATGCTTGCTTAAGCGATCTTCCTCCACAAATTATTCGCGATCGCTTTCGGGCTGAATTAGGTTACAGATAATATTGCATTACGATTAATCAGAAATTGATAAGTATTTAACGTATTCAGTACCTTCGACTACTAAACTCAAGTGTAATGCTGAGATTAAATTAACTGGAGTCCATTAATCGTTAACTTATTGAGTTTCAGGTACTAGCCAAAGATGCAAAATTCGTTTAGGCGTATTCTTACAGGAACAATCATTCTTGTTTCTACATTTGTAATTGCTGTAATTGGTTATATTTCATTTGGTTGGACGTTATTAGACTCAGTTTACATGGTGGTAATTACCATTTTTGGTGTGGGCTATGGGGAGGTAAACCCTTTGACAACTCCATCAGAGAAAATTTTTACCATCATGGTAATTATGGCTGGGACAACATCGGCAATCTATATCGTCGGAGGTTTTGTACAAATGGTTGCAGAAGGGGAAATTCACAAGGCTTTAGATAGTCATCGGTTGGATAGGGAGATCAAAAGCTTAGATAACCACGCTATCATCTGCGGTTTTGGACGCATGGGGCAAATAATCGCTCAACAGTTGCTTAAAGATCGCCAAAAGTTTGTCATTATCGATCGAGAAAGCGATCGCGTTGCCCAAGCTGAACAAATGGGCTTTTTGGCTACCATGGGAAATGCTACTGACGAAAGCTTATTAATCTTGGCGGGGATCGAAAAAGCCAGAGTCTTAGCTACAGTCTTACCAGATGATGCTGCTAATGTATTTATTACTCTAACAGCCCGTGGTTTGAACCAAGGTTTAATCATTCTCGCACGAGGAGAATTGCCAACTACAGAGAAGAAATTGAAGTTAGCAGGGGCAGATCGCGTAGTTTTACCAGCGATTATTGGCGGTATGCGGATGGCAAATTTGATTACTCGTCCCGCAGCTACGGAATTTCTTAAAAGTAAAAGCGATCGCTTTTATCTTGAAGAATTATTGAGTCAAATTAATGTTCAAATTGATGAATTATTGATTAAACAAAGTTCGGCTTTAGCCAATAAAAGTGTTGGTCAAATAGAAGTACGGGGCAAAGGTACTTTCATTATTGTTGCTATCCGTCGCGCGGATCAAACCGTGGTCAAAAATCCCGATCGCAGTGTCATCTTACAACCAGGGGATACAGTCATTGTTATGGGACATCATGGTGATATTCCTCAGTTCGCTTTTAATGAGATGAAAGGAAAAATGCGCTATCGAGGTTCAAATATTGGGTAATTCAGTCACTAGTTACCAGGAAAAATTACCAAAATAGCGATCGCTATTCTCAAAATCTATATTTTTAGCAGCTGTCGTCAATTCTTTCACCCTAAACTATTTAATACGTCTAATGTGGGTTAGCTTCGTTCAAATAAACTAATTCGTAGCCGTAAGCTATAAGCTATAAGCCATAAGCTTTTTTAAGAAAAATATGCAAGATTTTACCAAGTTATTAGTCTGGCAAAAAGCTCACAATATAACAATCAATATTTACAAATTAACAGCTAATATGCCTGTCGAAGAGAAATATGGATTAACAAGTCAGATACGTCGTTCTGCTGTGTCAATAGAAAGTAATTTAGCTGAGGGAGCTGGTAGAGATAGCGATAAGGAAATGGCAAGATTTGTTGACATAGCAATGGGTAGCTCTTTTGAGTTACGATGCCAAATATTGATAGCTAGAGACTTGGGTTATCTGGAAACTAGTAAATGTGAAATGTTTGAATCGAAGATTTTAGAAGTAAATCGAATGCTTGGGGGTTTACTTAAAAAGCTTAGAGCTTAGAGCTTAGAGCTTAAAGCTAAAAATGAATCACTATAATTTTTAATTCACATTAAACGTATTTAATAAACCATTTAATCAAAGCTTAAAATATTCTGTATAACAAATTAATACAAAAAAAATTACGGAATAATTCTAGATAACATATCTCCTAACATTTTTAGGACTAGCCATGAGTTCGAGTTCTCCTCCGCCTCCTGACTTTGATCGCGTTGAAAAGGGAGTCAATCTGTTCACTACTCTTCCTAGCAAGTTATCAACTTTTGTGAGAGATATAGCAGGGTGGATTCGTAAGCGACAGTGGTTGGAACTGTTGATGTTGGTAGTTGCGATCGCAGTTCTTTTCTTGTTATTTAAAGCTGCGATTGACCATTATTTCAAAAATGGTATTCCTTACTTTGATTATGTTTTCGGTGCAATCGTGTTAGTTTTTTTCCTTGCTGTAATTATTGAATCGCGGAAAAAACCGCCTCTTAAATTTGTCTCGCGAGATGTTGGCAAGCGCAAGGCAATTAAGTTTTTAAGTTCTTTTGAACAGGAAGATGCAGAAATTTTTGCTCGTTTGCGAGGATATCGAGATTTGGAGGTGATATTAGAAAATATTGTTCATCCTGACTTTAATTTTGGCATTCTCAAGGGAAAATCTGGCTGTGGGAAAAGTTCTTATTTAAAAGCAGGACTTTTAGCAGAATTGGCAAAAACAGAAACCCATCGAGGAGTTTATATCAAATTTTCTAACCTAGATTCTCTGCAAACAATTCGGGAAGCTTTTATTGATTCATTAAATTTACCGAAACAAGAAATCGAAAGCCTCAATTTTTTAGAACTCCTAAATAAAGCGATGGAAGCAGCTTCTCAAAGTTGCCAAAATTTTAAATCTCTGATCTTAATCTTCGATCAGTTTGAACAGTTTTTTATCTATACCGATGACCAAGCAAGGCGAGAAGCATTTATTCAAGATTTAGCTACTTGGTACAACAATGACGAACTAACAGACAAAATCAAAATTTTGATATCGATTCGGGAAGATTGGTTTGCTCGAATGGACGAAATTCAGCAGAGTTTAGACTATACCCTGAGAACTGGTAGCCACATGGGAGGCAATTCTTTTTATCTCAAAAACTTCTCTGCCGAAGAAGCAAGCATAATTCTAGCGGTGATGGCAAAAGAAGATTTAGGTATCGAAGAAAATGATGTTGAACGCTTTGATAGTCCCTATATTCAAGAAATACTAGAACGAGACTTAGCTAGTCCGACAGATCGCTTAATTTCTCCTGTAGATTTGCAGATTATTGCCGAGACAATTAAACAGCAAAATACTTCGGAAACGCGATCGTTCAACCGTAAAGCATTGCAAAGATTAGGTGGAATTGAAGGCTTGCGTCGCAGCTTTTTAGAAAGCATTCTCGAAGATTTGGGTACAGAAAGAAAAAAATTAGCCGTTCAGGTGTTAGTTTCCCTCACCAATTTAGAGCAGCAAACCCGTGCTGAAGTAAAAACTTTGGCACAATTACAGGACAAAGTAAAAGGAATTGTATCATCCAATGAAGTAGAAAGTTTAGTCATTTATTTACAAGGAGTGGGATTAATTTCTGCTGTCGAAAGAGATGGAATTAAAGGCTATGAATTAGCACACGAAGGAATGATTTCTGCTGTTATTCGATCTGGAGAACAAATACAAGACAAAGCATATCGCGCCAATCAGTTATTAGAGCGTCGGGTGAATGAGTGGCTGGGAAACAATCGCAGTTCTCGCTATCTTTTTAATCTTAAGGAATTGTGGTCGATCGAGCAGCAGAAACCCTATTTAATTTGGGGAAGTAAAAGACAGCAAAAGCAAAAATTATTAGAACAGAGTAAACGGCGAATTTATGGGAGATATGGAAGTTTTGGCGGGGTTC
Source organism: Pleurocapsa minor HA4230-MV1 (assembly GCA_019359095.1). NCBI lineage: Bacteria > Bacillati > Cyanobacteriota > Cyanophyceae > Pleurocapsales > Pleurocapsaceae > Pleurocapsa > Pleurocapsa minor. The sequence continues at coordinate 248,165 of JAHHHZ010000011.1, forward strand.
TGTTGTTGGGGATGGGAATTTGGGGAGGGTTGAACTATACGCCTTGGGGACAACTGACGCAAATTCGTTGGAGGTTGGCTGATGTGAGCCAGCAAATCAGTAATGCTGAACACAAAGTTATAGCAGTTGCAGCCTTTGCCAAAGATGAAAATTTCTCTCAAGCCTCTAAACTTGCCAACCAGATTAAGGATTACTCTGCCTTAAGAGCGATCGCCGAAGCTTATAGCAAGCTTAACCAACCAGAAAAAGCGGCTGACTTGCTGGCAAAAGCATTAACCTCTGCCAACCAGATTAAGGATTCCTCTAACAAAGCCTCTGCCTTAAGTGCGATCGCCGAAGCTTATAGCAAGCTTAACCAACCAGAAAAAGCGGCTGACTTGCTGGCAAAAACACTAACCTCTGCCAACCAGATTGAAAATTCCTATTTCAAAGCCAATACCTTAAGTGCGATCGCCGAAGCTATTGGCAAGCTTAAGCAACCAGAAAAAGCGGCTGATTTACTGGCAAAAGCACTAACCTCTGCCAACCAGATTGAAGATTCCTCTGACAAAGCCGATGCCTTAAGTGCGATCGCCGAAGCTATTGGCAAGCTTAACCAACCAGAAAAAGCGGCTGATTTACTGGCAAAAGCACTAACTTCTGCCAACCAGATTGAAGATTCCTCTAACAAAGCCTCTGACAAAGTCTCTGCCTTAAGTGCGATCGCCGAAGCTTATAGCAAGCTTAACCAACCAGAAAAAGCGGCTGACTTGCTGGCAAAAACACTAACCTCTGCCAACCAGATTGAAAATTCCTATTTCAAAGTCTCTGCCTTAAGTGCGATCGCCGAAGCTATTGGCAAGCTTAAGCAACCAGAAAAAGCGGCTGATTTACTGGCAAAAGCACTAACCTCTGCCAACCAGATTGAAGATTCCTCTGACAAAACCAATACCTTAAGTGCGATCGCCGAAGCTATTGGCAAGCTTAAGCAACCAGAAAAAGCGGCTGATTTACTGGCAAAAGCACTAACCTCTGCCAACCAGATTGAAGATTCCTCTAACAAAGCCTCTGACAAAGCCTCTGCATTAAGAGCGATCGCCGAAGCTATTAGCAAGCTTAACCAACCAGAAAAAGCGGCTGATTTACTGGCAAAAGCACTAACCTCTGCCAACCAGATTAAGGATTCCTCTAACAAAGCCTCTGCCTTAAGTGCGATCGCCGAAGCTTATAGCAAGCTTAACCAACCAGAAAAAGCGGCTGACTTGCTGGCAAAAGCACTAACCTCTGCCAACCAGATTGAAGATTCCTATTTCAAAGCCAATACCTTAAGTGCGATCGCCGAAGCTATTGGCAAGCTTAAGCAACCAGAAAAAGCGGCTGATTTACTGGCAAAAGCACTAACCTCTGCCAACCAGATTGAAGATTCCTCTGACAAAGCCGATGCCTTAAGTGCGATCGCCGAAGCTATTGGCAAGCTTAACCAACCAGAAAAAGCGGCTGATTTACTGGCAAAAGCACTAACTTCTGCCAACCAGATTCAAGATTCCACTAACAAAACCTATGCCTTAAGTGCGATCGCCGAAGCTTATAGCAAGCTTAACCAACCAGAAAAAGCGGTTGATTTACTGGCAAAAGCACTAACTTCTGCCAACCAGATTCAAGATTCCACTAACAAAACCTATGCCTTAAGTGCGATCGCCGAAGCCGAAGCCAGTCTGAAAAATTGGGGAAAAGTATTGGAAGTGACGCAACAATGTCCTGGTCAGGATTGTAAGGTTGATTCGCTAGCGAGGGCGTTAACGGTTTATGCAGAGCAAGAACATCCTAAATAAATCTTAGGTTTCATAGCATACATACTCATTAAATTGCTCGACGCGATCGCCCTTTTGCCAACAGACAAAATCAAACATTTACTTAATTTAGGTAGGTGGCAACAATTTTTTCCTCAACTAAGCGGTATGAGTCTGATTTGATGGAATGGCGATCGCTAAGTCTGGCACCTTCAATCCGAGTTGAGCAACCAATGCTTTCAATGGTTGTTACTTTTATTAATGCTACTAACCGTTCAGGGGCCAACATTCCTAAAGCCTTCCAAAACCCTTTAAATTCATCAATTTCGGCGATGAGGTTGAGTATTTAGGAAGTTATTTTAAGCGTATTAATATCCCTACTTGAAATCTCAATTGGATTTAGATCTATGACATCTAGATTGATGTGAAGTTAAGATGAAGGTTGATATTTGAACCTTATTATTAATTATTAGTAGTGTTATGAGTATAAAAAAAACTAGCAGTGGACGAAGATCTTTTTTGCTTGGTTTGGGTAGTTTAGGCGGTTTAGGAATAGGCACTCTGCTACACAAATTAAACAGTGAATCAGTATTTGCCCAACAGGATAGTAAATATTTGAACAGTAAGAGTAATAAAGCCAATGACATAGAAAGTTTACGCCAAATAGCTGCTAGTAAAGGGATCTTATATGGTGGATTCCATCAGCGATCGCCTAGTGATTTCGCCCAAGATCTAAAGTTTCAGCGTACATTTCTTGAAGATTATGGTCTAATAGTAGGTGGTTTTTTTGGCGTAACAGTAGGGCCATTTGGTGCAGACAATTACAATTTTAATGAAATAGACCCTTTCTTTAATTTTGCTCAACAAAATAATTTGGCTTTCCGTGGTCATCCGATGATTTGGAATCAATTTAATTCCCCTTGGTTAGTAGAAAAGTTTAAGTCTGCTAACACTACTAATGCGGAGATTGAGCAGATTTTTGCTACTCATATTTCAACTCTAGGCAAAAAATATGCAGGCAGGGTAAATTCCTGGGATGTGGTTAATGAAGTAATCAATGTCGAAGATGGTAGACCAGATGGCTTAAGAGATACGATGGTGAGTGGTTTTAATGGTGATAAATATCCTACCTGGCTCAAGTTTTTAGGCCCAGGCTATATTCAACGAGCTTTTGTCCTCGCCCACGAAGCAGATCCTGGTGCTAAGCTAATTTTAAATGAAACCGCTCTAGAATATAGCAATGCTTTGGGAAACAGCTATTGGGAAAAACGACGGAGTGCCTTATTGGCTTTACTGACTAAATTAAAGGCTAACGGAACACCAATTCACGCTTTAGGTCTTCAAAGCCATTTATTAGCTCGATTGAATAAAGATTTTGATGGTAATAAGTTCCGTAAATTTTTGAGCGATGTTGCCAGCTTGGGCTTAAAAATTATTATTACTGAGTTGGATGTCAGCGATATAGAATTACCACAAAACATTGAAGTGCGCGATCGCATTGTAGCGGAATCATACTATGAATATCTTTCTGTGGTGTTAGATGAGCCTGCTGTCACTACCGTAGTTAATTGGGGATTAACTGACCGCTATACTTGGTTGAGCGATTTTGCTCCCAGAAAAGATGGGGCCCCGGTACGTCCTTTACTGCGCGATCGTCAATATAACCAAAAGCCAGCCTGGAAAGCAGTTGCTAGAGCGCTGAACGAAGCTCCTACTAGATAAAATTGGCACTATCACAGCCATTTTCATTTGAATAGACTACGTTTTTAATTAGTTCATTTAAGTAGGTTGGGTAGAACGATAGTGAAACCCAACAAAATCTTTTAATCGTTGGGTTTCGTGCCTAAACCCAACCTACTGGCATATCCGCTTTAACTCCTAATCCCTTTGCGCCTTTGCCGCAAACTAAGCGGGATAAACGTCTTTGTCCTAAAAAATTCCCTAAAGGGTTAGCTCGCAAGCTCGCGTCAGCTTCGCGTCCGTCTTTGCGCCTTTGCGTCTTTGCGCGAGATAAAATTTTTATTATCCTAACCTTTACTTCGACTGCTATAACTAAAATCTAAAAATAGTTCGCAAAGTGCCTACATAGATAGTGCTATTATCTGAATCACCATTAGGATCAAATAAAGCATAGCCGCCAGGGGTCAACTGAATAAAATCGTTGAAGCTATATTGATATTCCACGTTTAATAGATAGGGTGTATCAGGATCGTCAGCTACAGCGTTTCCGCCAGAACCTACTAGAGTAGGTGGTTGACCAAAGCTAACAATAAAAGTCGAGCCTTCTTTTAATAGATCGATATAGGTTGCATAAGCACTCCAGTTAAAAATATCGGCATCAGCATTATCATCAATTGTGGTCGCGGTAGTGTAGCCTGCATAACCTCCAACAGCAAGTTTTTCTAAAACCTGAAAACTACTGGCAAGACCATAATTATTCGCCGAATTGGCTCGATCATCAAAGGGATCTGTCGCTGCATCAGTCCCAGCAAAGCCAGCTAAATCATAGCCACTTCCTGCACCCTGATATGCGCGAAGATAAGCCAGAGCAAAGTTTAAGCGCTCATCTAATAAGGCAATATTTAAGTTTGCCCCAGCAGCATAGTTACCATTAAATAAACCATTGCCAGCACTAGGATCTGCGGGATTAGTTGCCCAGTAACCCACGGCTAAATTAACCGACTCTAACAGATCGTAATCCAGACCGAGAGCAGCACCACCACCATTAGCATTGTTGTAAATTAAGTTGTTGTAGGCACTAAAAAGCGAGAGACTATCATAAGTTACTCCCATGGTAGGTACAACGTTAAAGAAATCATCAACATCTACGCCATTAGTACCAACTAAAGCGGAAATTTTTTCGGTAACAGGAAAAGTATAATACAGATCATTAATTTCAATATTATTGTCATTATTTCCCTCAAAGTTAAGCGCCAGGGAATTAGTACCGCCAGAGGTTGCAGGACTAGTAACGTTTCTTGCCTGTAAACGAACTCTTAAGCGATCTTCTCCCGTAAAGCTACTGTCAAAATTAAGCCGTACCCGACTGCTAAAAGTTATTTCGTTGTCAATGTCGCTACCGTCTGGCTTAGCATCGCCAAATGTTCCCAACACATAGTTGACAATTTCTGCATTGAGCTTAGTAGTAGTCGAAAAAGAACTGTCTTCTAATGCAGCCGTCCGACTTTCAATTTCATCAACTCGACCTCTCAAAGTAGTTAATTCCGCTGCAAACTCCTGATTCAATCTTTCGATGGTGGCCAGATCCTCGGTGGATACTGATTCTGAGCTAGCAATTAGACGTTCCATCTGATTTAAGCAGCTATTTAAACCTGCTGCAAATTCATAACGAGATAAAGGTTGACCACCTTTATAGGTTCGATCGGGAAACCCTGAAATACAACCATAGCGATTTACCAAGCTTCTCAAGGCTTCGTAAGCCCAATCTGTAGGGACGATATCTCTCAATTGATTGACGTTTGTGACCTGACCTAGATCATTAGGATAACTACTTGTAGACTGGGCGATCGCTTCAGTACAATAGCAAAAAATTACACCACAAGTTATTGCACCCATAGGGAGCAAGTTGATTACACAATTGGACATTATCCCCTCACTTTAAATTGATTTCTGGTGTTTAAAATTGTTGAGTTGGTTAGCTTGCTATTTGTTCTGGAGTTGAATCTATTTGAGCTACAGCTTTTTTAGGAGAACGGCGCATTGGGTTAAGACGTTTTTCCAACCAGCTAAAGACTCTAGAAGCGATAAAAGTTAAAAATAGATAGATTAATGCCACTGCTGCATAAATTTCAAAGGCGCGATAGGTAGTTGCTACCATCAGCTGTCCCTGACGAAATAGTTCTTCAAAACCGATAATTGCCACCAAGCTAGTATCTTTAATCATGGTGATAAACTCATTACCCAGTGGTGGTAACATGCGACGAAAAGCCTGGGGAAAAATAATATGACGCATGGTTTGCACCCATCCCATACCCATCGATTGAGAAGCTTCCCACTGTCCTTGGTCAATCGATTGAATACCACCGCGAATAATTTCAGCTAAATAAGCAGCAGAATTAAGACTAAGAGCTGTAACCGCAGCAGCAAAACGATTAAAGCTAAAATCTACGCCTATTTCCTGCAAAAGCGATGGTAAACCAAAGTAAATCATAAAGATTTGAACCAATAGAGGCGTACCGCGAAAGAAATCGACATAGATACGACAGAGCCAGCCCAAAGGCTTAAAATCTGAAATTGAGGCAGTAGCCAATAAAGTTCCGCCAATCGTGCCAAAAAAGACTGAAAACGCTGTCAGCAAGATGGTGATGGTTGCTCCATACAATAAAGTGGGGAACATTGAAACAATACTAAAGGCAGCAGTTTCTCCTTCTAAAGCTGGAGCAACTAACGGTAGTTTGGGCGGCTCTCCAGAGAACCATTTTTGGTAAAGATCGCGATATCTGTCAGTTTTGAGTAGTTCATCTAGGGCATCATTTACTTTGGCAACGTTGGGGGAGCCTTTGGGAAATGCTATCCCATAATATTCTTCGGTTAATAGCTCGCCCACCACTTCAACATTATTCAGGTTACCAACTTTAATTGCATAAAGAGTTACAGGTGAATCGTTAACTACGGCATCAACCTTGCCATTACTTAGCTCTTGTAAAGCCAGTGCCGAGTTATCAAAAGTAAATAATTCTACTCCTGGTATTTTTGCAGCTTCCTGTGCGCCAGTTGTTCCGATCGCCACGGCAACTTTTTTGTTTTCTAAATCAGCAAAACTTGTGATTTCTCCTTTGTTCTCTTTTCTTACAGCGATCGCTAAACCAGACTGGAAATACGGACGGGAAAAATCTACTGTCTGTCCTCGTTCGGCGGTAATAGTCATTCCGCTAATGGCTGCATCAATAGTTTTTGATTGTAATGCGGGAATTAAGCCATCAAAAGGCATACTTTTAAATTGAATTTCTAAACCCGCTTCTTCACCAATTGCCTTAAATAAATCGATATCAAACCCAGTAAAACCTTTGCCATCTGGTGCCTGCATTTCAAAAGGCGGAAAGGCTGGTTCTGTGCCAACTCTTAAAACTCCTTGGGCATTTAAAGGAGAAATTAGATAATGGTTGAGGCCGGTTACTAGTAATAACCCGACTAAACATAAGCTCAGCCTTTGCAACCAAAATTGAATTTTTTTCTGATTCATAATTGATCTGTAAATTGTATTTAATTGAAACTATCTAGTAAAAAATAAAATTGAAAATCATAATATTGTTTAAATATGTCAATAATTATTAATTTGATCGACAGAAATATGCTCAAACTATCAATAGTAAACTTCGAGCAAATTTCATTTAATTCAATTTCAATTAGCTGCGCAAGACAAAATTTACGCTATTTTTTAAAATATATCTAGCGATGTATATCTATAGATATAGACAAGATGAATCGGTAGTTATAAGATTAATAATATTATTTTACCGTTGAAAAGATTATGACTACAAACAAAGATAATTAATGTAATCAATCTAACAGATATACAAGAAAAACCCATTTATTTTAGCTAAAGATTAGCTAAATGAAATACATAATTATGTCTACCTCTACCCCTGTTATTTCCTTTGATAATTTAAAAAAAAGTTACGGTACCTTAGAAGTATTAAGAGGCATTACTGCTTCACTTTATAAACAGGATGTTGTTTCTATAATTGGTGCTTCTGGCTGTGGAAAAAGTACTCTATTGCGCTGCTGCAATCGCTTGGAAACTATTAATGGTGGCAAGCTAAAGGTAATGGATATTGACTTATCTGAAGCAAAAATTAGTTCACACAAGCTCAAGCAGTTAAGAACCAAAGTAGGGATGGTTTTTCAGCAGTTTAATTTATTCCCGCACCTGAATGTATTGCAAAATTTGATGTTAGCTCCTGCTCAAGTATTAAAAGAATCAAAATTAGAGTGTCGCGATCGCGCCTTACACTATTTAGATAAAGTAGGCTTGAGTAGTAAAGCGAATGCCTATCCCGAACAGCTTTCTGGGGGGCAAAAACAGCGAGTAGCGATCGCCAGAAGTCTCTGTATGAAACCTGAAATAATGCTCTTTGATGAACCTACTAGCGCACTCGATCCAGAATTAGTCGGGGAAGTTTTAAGCGTAATGAAACAGTTGGCTGAGGAAGGAATGACAATGGTGGTAGTTACTCATGAGATGCAGTTTGCCCGTGAAGTTGCCAACCGCGTAATTTTTCTCAACCAAGGAGTAGTAGAAGAAGAAGGCGACGCTAAAGAAATATTGACCAATCCTCAATGCGATCGCCTAAAAAGTTTCCTAAGTCGGCTCAACAGTCAGAATTAAACCGTCTATAGCAGTCCTATTTGATTCATGAACTAGGCTCGAAGCTGTGAGTCTAATTGCTAACGCATAAAATACTACACGACGACTCCTATTTTTTGCAACAGAACCACATTGTCCGTAATTCAAGGAAGATTAACTGCTTCGGGACGGTAATAACGCTGATAAAACTCAAGATCGAGTTGATGCGCCTGATAAGCTAGCAGAGTGCGAAATGCGCCAGTAGTGGCAGGAAAACGACCGTAACGATTGTAAATATATTCGCAGCAGGCGATAGTAGCTGCGATCGCGCTGTCGGAATATTGGGGAATTGCTGCCTGTATTGCTTTACCGTCTTGCCAGCCTGTTATCTCTCCTCCATCGCGAAACGTTCCCTGTTTGGCATTGTATTTATGGTCGATAAAAGCAAGTACCGCTTCTTCCATATTCTGATAATAGGGGGGGGCGTAATTTTTGAGCAGCACCTCACCATCTTTTTCTAAGCCGACAGCGTTGGGAACATTGGTGTCTTTGCCCATCAATCGCACGATTTTACTCATCAAGGGATTCATTCCATTTAGCTTGGTAAAGGGGATTTTATTCATACGGAAGCCTAATGACTCAAACCAAATGTAGGGGTGGGCAGCGAAGTGAGGATAGCCACCTAAACCTAACATAGAAGCCATTAAGCCCAAATTCTGATGGATAGAACCCTGTTCCCAGGCGATAAATTCTGCCAGCAAAGTTTCTGCTGCACTTATGTACATAAATGACTCTTTGGTCAAGTCATCTTCGAGATGTCCGCCTTTAGATTTGCCAAACTTTTCTACTCCCGCCGGTTTATAACCGTTGCGATCATCTACCATAAAAAAGCCAATGTCTTCACTAAACATTGCCAGCATAATATTAATATATAAGCCAGATAAGTCATTAACTGCCAAAAAATAGGTAGTACCAAGTATATTGGCAGCCCAGGTATTAAACGGCATCAAATAGGGAAGTTGTCGGGGAAGATCGACTCGGCGGTCGGCAATTTTTACGCGACTGCACTCGTAAAGCTCGACAAACTGTTGCTTTTGGGACAGATCGATTAAACTAGGGATATCGGTACGAGGATAATCTTGAGGACGCTTGAGCATCCACGTCCCTTGGTCGTTCATCACAAAAACAACCACCCCATGAATCGCATCCGCACTGGCAACAGTACGACCGATAAAGTTAACCATAATATTGCCACCGCTACCTATCGAATTTTCAACTGCGGTTGCGTAGGGTAACTCAGCTAAAGCATAACCCGTTACTCCTGAAGCAGCAAAGCCTAAAAGTGCTTCTTGTTCGAGAGTTAGTGGCTGCGGTTGATGTTGACTTTGATAATCTAAAGCTCCACCTAGCTTCATTCCTTTGCCAAAGCGACGCGATCGCCGTTTTAGCATTGCCTCAATTAACGAATAATTCTCTTTACTTGCCATAATTTCTCTGTTTCAAAAGGTACTAAGTTTTGAATTTAGTTAACCCTTATACTGAAGCATTCATAACTTCTTACCTCAGTAAATAAGCTCAACACCAACTTACCATTAGCAAGACGATAAGCTCCTTGAGGTTCAACAATCGGGTCGCCTGGTTGCCAACTGCTGTGATTACTTTTATGGCAAAGCCTTAAGATTAATTGCTTTTAACTTTTGATGTTATAGTCATTCCAATTAATTTCCGTATGCTAGTAGATGATGCGAAAAGCGATAATCCTCGTAGGGGCGATTCGCGAATCGCCCCTACTACAAAATCGTATGTTTTTTATTTGGAATGACTATATATCCTTGTCCTAAAGGATACACCTTCGGATATGGTACTTTTGACTTTTGACTTCCGCGAAGCGGTACTAGTCGTCTAAATCTAAAGCTTTTTCAATTACTGGAGGCACAACAATTTCCTCTAAATTAAGTTTGTCTGCTGCTTTTTTATTGTCTAAATCTTCTGCGGCTTGTTTAGATCTTTCTGCTTGAATTTGATTACGATTTGCCTTAGCTGATTCATATTCGGCTTCACTTAAAGAACCTTCTTCGGTAATACCAACTGCATCTCTTTTTAATACCTCTGCCAAAACGCGATCGCTATGACCGATTCCTAAAGTAAAACCAAAAAATACGCTTAAGAAAATTAAGCTAATAGTCACAAGCTTACGAAGCTGAGTTTTTGATAAAAAAGACATTGTTATATATAAGACTTTACTAACATTTCAATTTACTATTAACTCAAGATTTAATATTTGTTGGCATCCTGCTGAAGATACACTCTTCTACTAATCGTTTGAATAGCACGATGCAACTATTAATAGATTTTACCTTCAGCGTAGTTGCGGTAAATTGAGGCAGCCTCAATCAAAAAAAAAAATAATGGATAGTTATATTCTCAGCCTTTTAGTTATTGGAACATTGTTGCTGGGGGTGACATTGGGTTCTGGTTGGATTGAACGCCTACCTCTTTCCTATGCCTTAATTTATCTAGTAGTTGGTGTTTTATTAGGTTCATATGGCATGGGTTTAGTCAAAATTAGACCAGATGCTGAATTTTTGCAAAGATTAAGCGAATTTGTGGTCATTGTTTCGGTATTTGGCTGTGGACTAAAAATGAATCGTCCGCTCAAGCTTTGGGCATGGCAATCGACGATTAGATTAATTGGGTTATTAATGCCGATTTCGATCTTCGCCTTAGCTGTGATCGGTCACTATGCATTAGGTATGGGTTGGGGTGCTGCGATCCTGTTAGGAGCAATCCTGGCTCCCACAGATCCTGTGTTAGCTTCTGAAGTGCAGATGGGCGATGTGGAAGATCAAGATGAGTTGCGCTTTGCCCTAACTTCTGAAGGAGGTTTAAATGACGCTTTAGCATTTCCTTTTGTCTATTTTGGCATTTATGCCATCAAAGATTCTAACTGGGATAATTGGCTGAAAAGCTGGGTGGGGATAGATTTACTGTGGGCGATCGCTTCAGGAATCGTCATGGGTGTTGTAGTGGCAAATGTTGTCGTTTGGATTGATCATCAGTCACAAAAACGACGTTCCGTCGACGATTTGATGAAAGATTTTGTCGCCCTCAGCATTATCCTACTTACCTACTCGCTAACTGAATTAGTTAACGGCTATGGTTTTTTGGCGGTGTTTGTGGCTGGAATAGTAGTGCATCGTAGTCATTTGGTTCAGCGTGAAAAGCACATTGCCCAGATGGAGTTTACCGAGCAGATGGAAAAGCTATTAGAAATTACGGCAATTGTCATCTTAGGTACTGTTTTGCTATTTGAGCCGATCTTCAAGTATGCAGGACAATCTTTACTCGTTGCCGCATTATTATTTTTAGTTATTCGTCCTCTGGGAGTCTGGTTAAGTACGCTGGGAAGCGGTTTACCGAAAAATACTCGCAACCTCATGGGTTGGTTTGGGATCAAAGGTTTAGGCTCAATTTACTATCTAACTTATGCTTTAGGCGAAGGAGTTACTGGTGAAACTGCCGAGCAAATTGCTTGGATTACCTATACAGTTGTAGTGTTGTCGATCATTATTTATGGGATCAGTGCGTATCCTCTCATGGCTTGGTATGAGAATGTTAAAAATAAGTCCCAAGTCCAGAGAGGATAATGTTTTTAAGGTATTTGATTTTCTAGATCGGCTTGAGCGGTGGGATATACCCCTGCTTTAACGGCTAAATTTAGCTCCTGTCCATTGCGCTTTAAATCTAACTGAAGATTTTTACCCACTTGGCTATTTTCTACTACTTGCTGCAAGGTATCAGCGTCTTTAACTGCTTGACCATTAATTTGGCTGATAACGTCCCCAGCTCTCAAGCCAGCTCTGTCCGCAGGAGAATCTGGTACTACTCTAATCACCAAAACTCCTTGGTCATCATTTACAACTAAACCACTGTTAGGGTTCGAGTTAATCTCTTGTTTGACCTCTGGAGTAAGGGTAGCCATTTGAATACCTAAAAAAGGATGTTCTACTTTACCTGAAGCAATTAACTGGTCAGAAATTCTTTGAGCGGTATCGATCGGAATCGCAAAACCCAGTCCTTGCGCCCCTTGAATGATTGCGGTATTGATCCCAATTACTTCTCCTCGCTGGTTGAGCAAAGGGCCACCAGAATTACCAGGATTAATGGCTGCATCGGTTTGAATGAAATTAACTCGTTTATCGGGAATGCCCACCTGTCCCGAAGAACGACCCGTAGCACTAATAATACCTTCTGTAACTGTATTATCTAATCCCAAAGGATTACCAATGGCGATCGCCGTTTCCCCTGGCTGTAGAGCTTGACTATCACCAACTCTGACTACAGGTAAATTTTGGGCATCTACCTTAACCACTGCCACATCGGTAACGGGATCTCTACCCATTACTCTACCTTCAAAAGTACGACCATCTTTGAGAGTGACCGTAACCTTTTGGGCCCCAGCGACAACATGGGCGTTAGTTAAAATCGTGCCATTGTTATTAATAATAAATCCAGATCCCATTCCCCTTTGAACTCGTGTATCTGGCATTTGAGGCCCTTGAGAACCAAAAAAGTCACGGAAAAAAGGGTCATTAAACATCTCAGCATTAGGATTCTCGACTGTGCGAGATGAATCAATGCGTACTACCGCTGACCCTACCTCTTTAACGATCGCCGCGATCGGATTGCTCGTCGCAGTCGCTGATGATTGGGCAGTAACTTGGTTATTAGCTTCTGTGACTGATTCTGTAGCTGATTGTGTAGCTGAATTAGATTCAGCCACGGCGGAAGTTCCTAAAAGTAAACTATTATGAGCCAACAGATAGTCTGCTCCTACACCAAGTCCTGCACCAAATAAAACTAAAGCCAAAGCTGTGACTGATTTGCGAGATATTTGGCGACGACGAGGCGAAGAATTATTGATGATTACATCGCGATCGCGATCATATTGGGGAGAAGTTGACATAAACTTGCACCGTGAATTTTATAAAAAGAAACTATAGAATATTTTTTTAAGATAATAATGTTGTATGACTTTGGTGTGTCGTTTTAATGAAAGTTGCATGACTGTGATTTTTCTGATGATTTTTATTTTAAATTTTGACTCTGCAAACTGAATCAGTTAGGCGTGATCCCCGTTTTGAGTAGTTTGTAAGCTAAAAAAATATTGCCAATTGTAAATTATATTTGTTAAGCTACGACCGAAGCGAAAGTTTTTTGTCAATTGTTCTTCATAAAATTTAATTCTTTTGCTCACGTCTTTACGCTGATTTACCTGCTGCACATTATCTTTTCAAACATCACTGCAACCATTATTAATTAGAGATTTTTGCTATGAAGTTATCACAGAAAACGGCTCTAATCACTGGAGCTTCTCGCGGGATTGGGCGAGCGATCGCTCTAGCTTTAGCCCAACAAGAACTTAAAACACTAATCTTAGTCGCTCGCGATCGCGCTAAATTAGCAGAATTAGCTACAGAAATTCAAGCTTTATCCAGCATCGAAGTTGTTGTCCTGCCTTTAGATTTAACTCAAATTAAGGCAGTAAATATGACTGTAATCAAAGCTTGGCGACAACATGGCCCAATTCAGTTGCTAATTAACTGTGCAGGAGTGGCACACCAAAGTAGCTTTTTGCAAACCAACCCTGCACAGATTGAGGCAGAGGTTTCTCTTAACTTAATGGGAACTTATACTATCACTCGTTTAATTGCCAAACGCATGGTTCATCAACAAGAAGGAACGATAGTCAATGTTTCTAGCCTGATGGGAAAAATTGCTGCCCCCACAATGGCTACTTATTCAGCTACCAAATTTGCTTTAGTCGGATTTACCCAAGCATTAAGAGCCGAATTAGCTCCTGAAAATGTGCAGGTAGTTTCTTTGCTGCCGACCTTAACCGATACTGATATGGTGCGGGGACTCAAACTATTTCGCCTAGTAAAACCGATGACCGCCCAAAAAGTTGCCTTGGCTTTGGTTGCAGGGTTAAAACGAGGCAAAGAAGAAATTTATGTTGGCTGGCAGAGTTATATAGCTTTGTTGTGTCAGCGTTTTGCACCCTGGCTGCTAGAACTAATTTTATGGATCGCAACTCCTATGCCCAGAAAGCGATCGAAGTTTGTTTGGCTTTTCCGTGGCTAAAAGTTGAGTGGCGGGAGTATGTCAATGAGAAACAAAATTTGACTGGGTTGTTTTTATATCAATAGCTGGTAAACACACTTGAAATTGACTACCTTTGCCGATCTCACTCTTAAGATTGACAAAGCCATCGTGGTTTCTGACGATGCCGATCACTGTAGAAAGTCCTAAACCAGTACCTTTGCCCGATCCTTTGGTCGTAAAAAAGGGTTCAAAAATGCGTTCTTTAATTTCTTGCGGTATACCACAACCCGTATCTGATATAGTGATAACTACATAGTTACCAATTTTTGCCTCCAAATTCTTTCTGACGTAGTTTCGATCAAAAAATTGATTCTCAGCAGCAATAGTTAAAATACCTCCATCAGGCATGGCATCACGAGCATTAACACACAGGTTGATTAACACCTGATATATTTGGGTGGGATCTGCCGAAATTGTCCAAAGCTCTGAAATCCCTTTACTGCTGATGATTTCAATCGAATTGGGAAATGTTTCCCTAGCAATATGCTCGATTTCTTTAAGTAAGTTTTTTAGCTGTATCACAACTCGCTTTTCAGGCTCTCCCTGGGCAAATAAGAGAATTTGCTTGACTAATTCTCCACCGCGTTTAGCGTTATCTGCGATGATTTCTAACATCTGCCTATTTCGTGCATCTAGATTTGGAAGTTGGAGAGGAAGCAGTTGAGCGAATCCGATAATTGGTGTCAAGATATTATTGATGTCATGAGCAATACCGCTGGCTAGAGTACCAAGGCTCTCTAAGCGTTGCGCCCGATAAAACTGTGCTTCAATTTGTTTTTTCTCAGTAATGTCAGTATCAACGGTGAGGATCGATTTTGATTGTCCAGCTTCATCTCGCACTAAGGTCATTCTGCTACTGACGATCGCTTCTTGACCAGACTTGGTTAATTTTTGTAATTCTCCTTGCCACAAACCAACTTCGAGGACAGTTTTGATAGCTTTTTGGATTTCAAAGGAGTTTGGGCGGCACATAAGTTCGCTGGTTTTCTTGCCAAGGGTTTCTGCTACTGTCCAACCATATAAACGTTCTGCTCCAGAGTTCCAAAATAAGACCCGATGTTCTAGATCGCGGACATAGATAGCATCAGAGGCGATATCGAGTAAAGCTGCCTGTTCGCGGATTTTCTGTTCTGCACTTTTGCGATCGCTGATATCTTTCATAAAGCAATAGTGTCCAGTCAATTGCCCTTGTTCTTTATATACAGCAATCATGTTAAGTTGCTTGTAAAAAATTGAGCCATCTTGACGAATTCCCCTCGCCTCAACTTCCACTTTGCCTGTATTCAGCATTTGTTGATAGGCAGCCGTCACCATTTCGATGTCTTCGGGATGGACAGTTCGCTGCCATTCCATACCGATCATTTCTTCAGGTTGATAACCAACTGCCTGAGCGTAAGCTTGATTGACCATCAGATAACGACCCTGAGAGTTTAACTGCGAAATTCCGTCCACGGCATTGCTTAAAACAGCACTCATTTCTCGCAGTTCAATTTCTGCACTTTTGCGATCGCTAATATCTGTTACAAACCCTTCTAAAAATACTTGTTCCCTATCTTCTGCATAAACCCCCTGTCCGCGTTCCCAAAGCCATTTTTGAGTTCCCGATTTAGTGATAATGCGATATTCACATTCATAGGGCTTGTGAGCTGCGATCGCTTGCTGAATTTTATCCCAAAGCCAATTAGCATCATCTGGGTGGATCTCCTGTCCACAAGAAATAGTGCGCTCAACCAGATATTCTTCCTGCTTATATTCAGTGATGGCAAAAACACCTTGACTAATAAATTCTGGGGTGTAATTGCGATCGTTAGCGACTCTATACACATAACCAGGTAGGTTATTAATCAAGGTAGACAGTCTCCGCTCACTCTCTTGCACTGCTACTTCTGCTTGTTGACGTTCTTTAATTTCCTGTTGTAATTGTAAATTTGCTTGAACTAACTCCGCCGTGCGTTCCTCTACTCGTATTTTTAACTCTGCTGCATAAACTTGCATAGCTGACTCTGCCTGCTTGCGAGCATCTAGCGCAGCTTGTTTTTCCCGCACATTTTCAATCACCAGACGCAGACTCTCTGGGATGAGATCTTGTTTAATTAAATATTCAGCAGCACCATTTTTGAGCGCCTGTACTGCTATCTGTTCATTGCCCTGACCTGTTAACATTACAACTGGAAAATTAGCTTGCCCAAACTGAATTTTCAATTCGCCTAAAAACTCTAGTCCATCCATATCTGGTAGCAAGTAATCTAGCAAAATTACATCAGGAAACTTTTGCCTACATAATAAAAGAGCCTCTTCTCCAGTCTCGGCTTCTAAAATGCTATAAGAGTGATGTCGATCGCGGGATAAATAGCGACGGTAAGTTATTCGGTCTTCCACACAGTCATCAACAAGCAAAACTGTTTGCACGGTTAGATTCATATCTTCACCTCCGATTTTTACTAAAAACACCGAAATTTTATCGCTCCTCAAACCCCAATCATTTAAGCCAGAATTTAGTTACTTTGGGACTAAATTTTGACTTTTTGACTAAAATATGTTTATTTTATAGTCTCAGTATAGAACTCATCAGGGATCATTTTTGCCCAAGGATCTATAGCAGAGTTTATTTCTTATCTGTCTAATGAGTGCGATCGCTACATAGCAAAATAGGGTATGGGAAGTTTCACCCTTGGTTAGCAGAATTGACCTAATACTTTGTCAATTAATTAATGATGGGTGAGCAAGTTGAGAGTAATAAGTAATGAGTTTTTGACCTACTACCTACTACATAACCTCAACCCATCAATTAATATTTGACAGATTACTACTCTCCTAGACTAAAAAGTTGTTGCCTGAATTTCTGCTTCAGTTATCTCTCTTAAGCGCACTTCATCCCGTTGAGGATCGGCGTGGGTTACTTGCATTTCCATCCTTTCCCCTAAAGTTACAGGGCGATCGAAGCGGTGGGGCAATTCCATACCCAGATCTTCAATTAAAATCAAGCCTAAATCTTCGTCTTCTCTCAGCCAACGTAGAACAACTACATCCCACACGCATTTAGAATTACGTCTGAGGTATTCTAATCCCCAGTAGCGGTTTGTTTGACGTTCGACTAAAGTTGCTTCATAAGATGAGCTACTAACGCTGTAGACGATCTCTTGAAGTTCTTCGCGGGAAAAGGGTAATTCTGACCCTTTGAGATGAGCCTTAATTTGGAAATGGGAAAGTAAATCTGTGTAACGGCGAATGGGAGATGTTACTTGAACATAACTTTCTAAGCCTAAACTGGCATGGCGAATTGGAGACATGCTCATTTCGCTACGAGGCATACAGCTACGGATAGCGCAAAAACGAGTAGGCCCAGCAGGCAACTGGAGTAATTCTTCTTCGGGTGGTAATTCTGGTTGCGGTTGACCTCTATAAGGTAGGGGTAAATTATTTTCTGTGCCGTATCTGCCGCCAATCTGACCAGCTAAAATCATCATTTCCGCCACCAACTGACGGGAAGGAGAGCTATCAATCAGTTCAATAGTTACTTCTTCATCCTGAACCTTAATTACCGACTCAGGCATCTTAATTTGAATCGCTCCTTGGTCTTTGCGCCAGCTTCTTCTCAGATAAGAACTTTTAGCTAGATCGGCAATTTCGGGTTCGTTCTGCACTCCCAACTGCAACATCTCATCTACATCATCATAGGTAAGACGGTAAGTAGGCTTAATCAAACTAGGGTGGATTTCGTACTCTTGAATAGCTCCAGACTGATCCAAAATAACCCCAAAGCTAAGAGCAGAACAGGTTTTTCCTTCAACTAGGCTCATCGGCCCTGTCGCTAATTCTGGGGGAAACATCGGAACCATTCCTGTGGGCAAGTACAAGCTAGTACTACGACGACGAGCCTCTAAATCTAATTCGTCTCCTGGAGCGACTAGGCGAGTGGGATCGGCGATATGAATCCAGATTTTAGCCGTACCGTCTTTTAGATATTCAACGCTCAAACCATCGTCAATCTCGGTAGTACTTTCGTCGTCAATTGTACAAACTTTGAGGTGAGTCAGATCTAAACGGTTATCATTAGCTTCAGCAGGATCGAATTGAAGACGGGGTTGCACCACATCAAGCACCTTTTTAGAAAATGTTGTTGGATAAGAGCTGCGACGCAAAAATAGATTTTCGTGCCTGCTCCACCATCCTATATCTACTAGTAGTTGCCAAGCTCCTTGAGCATCAAAATTTCGGCCTGCTGACTGTAATATTTCTTGAGCTAGTTTACCAGCGTTATTGCCCCCAAGAGCTACTTTTTCGATCGCTTCTAATCTTAAGCGATCGCTTTCACTCCATTGAATCTTCTCCCCTGCTAACGCCTGTTTGAGATGAACAATAAACTGAGTTTTTTCTGATTCTTTCTCTGCTTGAACTTCTAGCTGATGCTTAATTTCTTCTACTTGGGCAGCAGGACGAGGCTCGTAATGCTCAGATTTTTGCTTGAAATAAATTTTGTCCTGACTCAGAAGACAATGAGCCGCATAACAAGCCACAGGACTTTGCTCTGAAAATAATAATTCCGCCATTTGTTGTGGAGTGACGGTATCATTATCTTCAATTAACATTTCCCAGGCGATTTCTAAGCTGCTGGGGTCTAAATAAGACTCAACTTCTGCTAGAAAGCCATTAATTTCCAAAGACTCATAAGTACCTTCAACGGTGTAATCAACTCTTTGGGGGCGTACCTTATGGGACTGTCCCCCTGCATCAATTACGATCCAGTCTTTTTTTCCTTCTGGTCTGTCGGCAACTGCAAGACGACGTTCTCCTTGCACTCTGAATTCAATCAGCTTTCCTTGTTCCACCAGCTTTGCACTCGATTGCTTACAACATTATCTTACAGTCTACTTTTCGCTGGCTGATTATCTCCACCGAACTATAAAAATAGTGTTTTATTTAACCTTCTGCATTCACAAAAGGCAATAAAGCGATCGCTCTTGCTCTTTTAACCGCTACAGTTAAATCTCGCTGCTGTTGAGCAGTTAAACCAGTGATGCGACGAGGTAAAATTTTGCCTCTCTCGGTAATAAATTTACGTAGCAATTCAATATCTTTGTAGTCGATAGGATCGCTAGGTTTAATGGGGGAAAGACGCTTACGATAATATGCCATGATTGGAGATTACTTTTATTACTTGATTTCTTTGTGGACAGTGTGGGTATTGCAATGTGTACAGAATTTCTTCAGTTCCATTCTGCCAGTGGTATTGCGACGGTTTTTCATGGTGGTATAACGAGATACCCCAGGGGAACGCTTATTGGTGTTAGTGCGACACTCGGTACATTCCAATGTGATAACGATACGAACGCCTTTCTTGCTTGCCATAACTTTTGCTCAGGATTACTTGTGCGTATACTTATATTGACACGCAGCTTACTATCTTCGCATATTCCGCTGGATTTGACCAAATATTTTTTTTAGTCTTAAATCGAGTGAAAAACCTCTGTCCGTCTGGATCATTAAAGTCTCAGCCACGCGGTCATGAAATGCCAAATTGTTCTCTTCATCTAACAAAGCCAAAGAGCAATCAATGAGCAAGGGAGCAAGGAGTAATAGCATCGATAAACCATTACTAAAATTAATTTGTAAACCAGCGATCGCCAAAGCTGCACCACCACCCAGAATCAGTTCTCTCTTGCCTAAAGCCATCAGATCGGGTAAACGAGAGAAGCGAGAATCGATCACTTGAGTATCTAATGCCCAGCGTCCCAAGCTTTGACCGTGATTTTTCTCGGCAACTACTACCCGACAAATGATCCAAACAGACAGAAATACGATCCATTGAACAAATAAGTTAGAAGCAAAAAAAGCACTAATAAACCAGACAACCAGAAAGTCGATCGCAAATGCGCCAACTCTTCTATCCATCGGCACTTTAGGATATCTTCTTAAATTAGATTCAGGTTTGTAATCGTCATACATAATATGTACGTTTGATTCTCATAGGAATATAGACTAAGTATATTGCGAGTCTTCAGCTCCCAGCTTGAGGCTATTGGCAATATTATTCTAACTTTTGAGCGATAGAAGTATCAGTATAGCCGTACGAACATTAGCGATAGGATCGGCTTTATAGGTAGTCCTAAAGGATACCGCTTCGCATATAGGTAGTAGGTAGTAGGTAATAGGTAGTCCTAACATTGTCTAGTATTGCTATATCTCGATCGCCAAAGGCTTTAAAATGATTACTGCTCACTGCTCATTGTTAAATTTATGTTGTCAGTTAAAGAAGCTGAATCAATCATTCTCAATTTAGTTAGAAGTCTAAATTCTAATCAAGATTTAGAAATAGTCGAGCTAGAAGCTGTCAACGGTAGAATTCTCTCTCAGCCTGTGACTGGCAAACTTGATATTCCTCACTGGGATAATTCGGCAATGGATGGTTATGCAGTGCGTTATCAAGACGTAAAAAACTGTAGCGCAGAACATCCTGTGACTTTAGAGGTGGTGAGCGAAATTGCCGCAGGCGATCGCCCGCAAATTGAGATTAATTCAGGACAAGCTGCCCGAATCTTTACTGGAGCAATGTTACCGCCAGGGACAGATACGATTGTAATCCAGGAAAATGTCCACAGAGAAGGCGATTACCCTTCGGGTACGCTTCGCGATCGCATTTCCATTGTCCAAGCACCAGCATCACAAGAATTTGTGCGCCATCAAGGGGCTTTTTATCAAGCGGGAACACCTTTACTAGAGCCAGGGATCAAAATCGGGGCAGCGGAAATTGCCGTGTTAGCTACCGCCCAATGTACTCGGCTATCAGTTTATCGTCGCCCTAGGGTGGCGATCCTCTCGACAGGAGATGAGTTAGTCACGCCAGAACAAGCTTTGCAGCCAGGACAAATTGTCGATTCTAATCAATATGCTTTAGCTAGTTTTGTGGCAAACAACGGGGGAATCCCAATTAAGTTAGGCATTGTCCCTGATGATCCGCAAAAATTAACTGAAGCGATCGCCGAAGCTATTACCTCAGCCGATCTAGTTTTATCTACAGGTGGGGTATCTGTCGGTGACTATGACTATGTGGATCGGATTCTGACCGAATTAGGCGGTACGCTGCACATTCGTAGCGTAGCCGTAAAGCCAGGAAAACCCTTAACCGTAGCTACTTTTAATCACAATAACTGTTTGTATTTCGGCATTCCAGGTAATCCTGTATCAGCACTGGTTAGCTGCTGGCGCTTTGTGCAACCCGCCCTGAAAAAGCTTTCAGGACAAACCAACTACCAACCCCATCTGCTCAACGCCACCACTCGCCATAATTTATCAGCGGGAGGTAGCAGGGAAACTTATCTTTGGGGACAATTACACTTAGCTGATGGCAACTATGAATTTGCTTTAGCTGGGGGTAGTCATAGTTCGGGGAATTTAATTAATCTGGCACAAACTAATGGACTGGCGATCGTACCTGTTGGTCAAAAATTAATTCCAGCAGGGGAATCCGTCAAAGTTATGCTGCTCGATTGACTAACTACTCCAGAAATATAGCTTGTTTCGGTTATATTTTAAGCCAGCTCAAATAACTATCAATAAGCAATTAAATAGCAAGTGTCCAAAGTTTTTCTTTAATATTGCCAGGAAAAAAGCTATTATGATAAATCGTGAGTTTTTATATTAGCCATGAATGCTGAAGCAATTATACGTTCGATAGAATCGGAACATCTTAAATCCGACCTCCCTAACATTTATGTAGGGGATACGGTAGAAGTAGGAGTCAGAATCACCGAAGGAAATAAAGAGCGAATCCAGCCCTACAAAGGTACTGTAATCGCCAGACAAAACGGTGGCATTAATGAAACCATTACTGTACGTAAAGTTTTTCAGGGTGTGGGAGTAGAAAGAATATTTTTATTACACTCGCCCATGATTGATAAAATTAAAGTCGAACGTCGTGGTAAGGTGCGTCGTGCAAAACTATACTATCTTCGCGATCGCGTTGGTAAAGCTACCAGAATCAAACAACGTTTTGATCGGCCAATTAAATAACTTAAAACTTTTTCCAGAAATCACTTCGGGAAAAATGCCCTAAAAATGCCATGATGCGGTATAATACATAAGGCTTTGACTTATTAGTTTAATCGAAGCCAGCGTGCGTCTTTAGTTCAGTTGGTAGAACGTCGGTCTCCAAAACCGGATGTCGAGGGTTCAAGTCCTTCAAGGCGCGTTATCAAATCTTACTCATAGGCGCAGCTTATACCGTGGCAGTCTAGTCCGTTGACGGTTTACTGCTCTATCTGATTTGCTTTTGCCACCTGCAACCAGCAGATAAATCTTGGTCGATCTTATAAGCTGTTGGTATTTACTTAATAATTAGTAAAGAGTTAAGCTAATCATATAGTAGTTGGCATTTTTCGACGAAGGCAACATTTAGATTATACAAAGCGGATACTCGCGCGAGGCAATAGTTTTGGCTAAAAAAGATATAGTAAATAAAGAACAATCCGTAACCAAAGAAGCAGTAAAGACTAATAGTGCTGCTGAGTTTGCGATTGAGACCAAGGAAGAATTAGGCAAGGTTGTCTGGCCCTCCCGCCAGCAGTTAATTAGTGAATCGGCAGCCGTAATTTTGATGGTTATTTTAGTGTCTACAGTTATTTATTTGATTGATAAATTCTTTGCCTGGGGAGCAGGAAAAGTGTTTTAAACTATGAACTATGACTAATACCGCAGACATACCAGAAGAAGAGCAGTTTGAAGATTTTGAAAATGATGCTCGGCAGTTTGAAGATAATAATCAACCAGAACAAGTACAGGTAAACGTCAAAGCCAAAGGGAATGCTCGTTGGTACGCGGTACAGGTGGCTTCTGGTTGTGAAAAGCGCGTCAAAACCGATATTGATATGCGGATTCAGACTCTCGATCTTAGCGATCGCATTATTCAGGTGCGAATACCTCAAACCCCTAGCGTCAAAATTCGTAAAGATGGCTCTCGCTATACCAGTGACGAAAAAGTCTTTCCTGGCTATGTTCTAGTTAAGATGCTGATGGATGATGATGCTTGGCAGGTGGTCAAAAACACCCCCAACGTGATCAACTTTGTTGGCTCAGAGCAGAAGCGTCGCTACGGTCGAGGTCGGGGACACGTAAAGCCATTGCCTCTATCCCGAACTGAGGTGGAAAGAATCTTTAAGCAAGCTGAAGAGCAAGAGCCAGTCATTAAAATCGACATGGAAATTGGTGATAAAATTGCTGTACTCTCCGGCCCATTTAAAGAGTTTGAAGGGGAAGTAATTGAAGTTAGTCCAGAAAGAAGTAAGCTTAAGGCTTTATTATCTATTTTTGGGCGGGATACTCCTGTAGAATTGGAGTTCAATCAAGTCGAAAAACAAAACTAAAAAATGCCTAGAAAAGTTGTAGCCTTAATCAAATTAGCTCTACCTGCGGGGAAAGCTAACCCAGCGCCTCCTGTCGGCCCAGCATTGGGTCAACATGGTGTGAACATCATGGCATTCTGTAAAGAATACAATGCCAAAACAGCAGATAAAGTAGGATTAGTAATTCCTGTCGAAATTTCTGTCTTTGAAGATAGAAGTTTTACCTTTATTCTCAAAACTCCTCCTGCATCTGTCTTGATTAAGAAGGCAGCAGGCATCGAAAAAGGAGCAAATGAACCCAACAAACAAAAAGTTGCGACCATCACCAGAGATCAGCTTAAAGAGATTGCTCAAACCAAAATGCCCGATCTCAATGCCAATGACCTAGAGGCAGCCATGAAAATTGTGGCTGGCACCGCTAAAAACATGGGTGTAGCGATCGCTGAATAAGCAGTGGTTCTGATGCAAAATCTGGCTCAGAATTAAATTAGCCAACATTACTCAATTACTCAGTACTTTAATGGGGAGAAGCAATTTGCTTCGCTAGTTACCCAAGGAAAATATCATGGCAACAAAAATGTCTCGCCGTATGCGCGAGCTAGTTAAGAAAGTAGACCAAGACCAAGTTTATCAACCTCTAGAAGCTCTAAACCTTCTCAAAGAGACAGCTACAGCAAAATTTGATGAAACTGCCGAAGCTCATATTAAGCTTGGTATCGACCCCAAATACACCGACCAACAGTTAAGAACTACAGTTAGCCTACCCAAAGGGACAGGGCAAAGTGTGAGAGTTGCTGTAATTGCTCGTGGCGAACAAGTTAAAGAAGCAGAAGAGGCTGGAGCAGAAATTTATGGTTCAGAAGAACTAATTGAAGATATCCAAAAAGGCATGATGGATTTTGATATCCTAATTGCAACTCCTGATATGATGCCCAAAGTAGCAAAGCTAGGGCGCGTTTTGGGCCCCAAAGGTTTAATGCCTTCCCCAAAAGGAGGAACGGTTACAACCGATCTACAATCAGCAGTAGAAGCCTTTAAAGCTGGTAAATTAGAATTTAGAGCTGACAAAGCAGGCATCGTTCATGTTATGTTTGGTAAGGCATCTTTTTCAGCGGAAGATTTGTTAGCAAATCTCAAAGCTTTGCAGGAAACCATTGAACGAAATCGCCCTTCTGGCGCGAAAGGTCGTTACTGGCGTACTCTTTATGTCTCCGCTTCGATGGGTCCATCAATTCAGATTGATATCAGTGCTTTACAAGATTTAAGTTTGACTAACCTAGCCTAAACGAAAATTCCTCAAAGAACACTACAAACAAATATCGAATCCATAGACGACTAACACCGAAGACAGTGGGTGTGTTAATTCACTTAATTTCCTGCCGAGGTCAATGTCTATCTGTTTTTGATCTTTACCCTCTTCGGTTGGTAATGGTCGTAAACATAGGCAACCTCTGGCAAGAAGCTGGAGGTTTTGTCGTGTTAGACCCAAAAGATCCAAATTCAATAGGAGGTGATACACAATGGGGAGAACCCTCGCCAATAAACAAGAAATAGTAGCTGAGCTTAAGGAAAGCCTTGGTGATGCTCAGTTGGCTTTCGTCATTAACTATGAGGGTTTGTCAGTAGCAGAAATTACTGATTTACGTAATCGCTTGCGTCCTATTGGTGCTAGCTGCAAAATTACGAAAAACACCCTCATGAATATTGCCATTAGTGGCGATGAAAATTGGCAGCCGATGGAAGAATTCTTAAGCACTGCCACCGCTTTTCTACTCACAGGAGAAGAGATTGGTGCAGCTGTCAAAGCCTATAAAGGATTCCAAAAAGAAACCAAAAAAACCGAGGTGCGCGGTGGCGTAATGGAAGGTCGAGCTTTAACCAAAGAACAGGTTGAGGCGTTAGGTGACTTGCCTACCAAAGATGAGCTATATGCAAGAATTGCTGGCTCAATTAATGCTCTGGCAACCAAGCTTGCTGTGGGTATTAAAGAAGTTCCCAGTGGACTTGCCAGAGGGATCAAGGCTGTTTCTGAGCAAGAGAACAATAAATAGCTAGGAACTATCTACACAACTAATTATCTATCTATACACGGAGTAAAATATGTCTGCTGCAACTGATGAAATTCTCGAAAAGTTGAAGTCTCTAAGTCTTTTAGAAGCTTCTGAACTTGTTTCTCAAATTGAAGAAACATTTGGCGTAAGTGCTGCTGCTTCTGCTGGTGTGGTTATGGCTGCTCCTGGCGCTGCTGCTGGGGAACCTGCTGAAGAGAAAACTGAATTTGACGTTATTCTTGAAGATGTACCCAAAGACAAGAAAATCGCCATTCTTAAAGTGGTACGTACCATTACTGGCTTAGGTCTAAAAGAAGCTAAAGAAATGGTTGAATCTACACCCAAAGCTTTGAAAGAAGGCGTGGCTAAAGAAGACGCAGAAGAAACTAAAGCTAAGCTGGAAGAAGCTGGAGCTAAAGTTACTGTTAAATAATTTAAGCAGTCAACTCAAATTAAAATGTTTAGGGATGTTCAAAACTAGAATGTCCCTTTTTTTTCGGTCAATTAAATATATAAAGAAGTCAGATACAAAATAAGGTGAGCATTGCCCACCCTGTTAATTTATTAATTTTAAGCTACAGCACCTCTAGATCAGACCTGAATATTCAAGTCATTTGGGCTAGTTATTCTTGACCCATAACCTGATTTTTTAGAGCTTGGAATTCTTGACCCAACTCTTGGCGAGAAGAGTTAGTGAGCAGATAGCGATAAACAAACCAGCCAGTGTAACCTAAACCTACTAGCTCGAAAGTAGGCGCAAGCAGAGGAATATCGTTAATCGCTGAAATGATGGCTAAAGTTACTTTGACTGCAATAATGCCTAAAAATATTAACAGTAGGTTAATTAGTGATTTTTGATTGCTGTCGACAAACTCTTTGAGATAATCAAAAATTTGACTCAAAAATCTCGACCCAACGTTTAAATATTCTTGCACTGCATTATCTGTTGGTGATGGTTTTAAAGCAGGATTAGGGGTGATGACGCCTGCGGATTCACCATTTAAACCTGTAGTGGTTTCTTGAGTTTCAATGACTTCTGGAGTATTTGATTCCATATTTTCTGCTCTCCTGTTGTTTATATGAGTATTAGTCAGCTACTGCTGTTACCTATTATGACGACTATACTTTTGCTCATAGTATCAAACACTTTTTACAGTTGATCTGATTATTCAAAGCAATGACTGACAGTCTCGAAATATCTTCTCACAGTATAGTAGTCGGTCTAGGTCAGATTATAGAGATTAATTCGATATATTGCTAATTTTAGGCAGATTAAGGATATTATCTACCATTAACAGACCTGATATAGTCGATTAATCTTAATTTCACCTTAATATTGAGGTAATGATTACTCAATATTGAGCCGTAATTCTAGCTCAATTAAAAAAAAGATACCCTATTCCTAATTAATAAGGTATCTCGACTAATTGGAAATTAAATCAACCAGAAGATTTAATTAGCTGATTTTAAGATTAGGATGCCATTACCGTTTCTTGACTCGCTGGTTCAACTATGGCTTGAGAAGTGCGACAGTTAATCTCACAAGAGTTATTAGGACTTTCAATCAACTTAATTTTATCTAACTCAGCCCCAATTTCTTTAATTGGCGATCGCAATAAATCAGCAATTCTCACGGCAATATTTTCCGCCGTGGGTACAACCTCAGCAAAATAGGCAATATCTTTATTTAAGAAAGTGTGATCGAAAGGCTCGACAACATATTCATCAATTACATTTTGCAACGCACCCAAATCTACTAGCATTCCTGTACGAGCATCGATTTCTCCCGCTACAGTGACTTCTAAATGATAATTATGTCCGTGACCATTCGGACGAGCGCACTTACCGTAAATTTCTTGATTTTCTTCAAAGCTCAGGCTAGGAATTGCCAAACGATGAGCTGCGCTAAAGTGAGTTTTGACTGTTAAAGTAGCTTCCATGTTGTTTCCTTGATAATCTGTCCAAAGCTGGGGATGCTCAAATAATCTAACGTTGACTAAAGGTAGATGAGGGGCAAGTCTTTGCCAAATAATCCGCGAGATATTTTCCGTTGTGGGCAAAGTGGTTTGAAACTCTGGCCAAGCATCATTGAGATAAGAATAATTCAGTTGGCTAGTAACTTCTCGTTTGATTACCTGTTTTACTACAGATAAGTTTTCTACCATGCCATATTTGTCCAAATCTCCTTCTAAAGATGCGTACATGACATAATTATGTCCATGTCCAGGAAAACGACTACAAGCGCCAAAAAGACGCTTATTTTCAGCTTCGTCTAATTCTGGCAACCAGTAGCGATGACTCGCGGAAAACTGAGCGCGGCGATTAATAGTGCATTTCATATATTGAGTTGAGACTCGTTAAATGTAAAGTTAGGTAAAGCATTCGATCATTATAGCAAGCTGAGTCAATTCAAATCAAAGTAAACAAAGCGATCGCAATGTTACTAGATCTTCTAGAGTTCTCCTAATAAAATAATTGAGCAGTTTAAATTCTCTAGCAAAGGTTTAGTTGTCGCACCCAAAGCCAAACTATCTACACCAACACGCTGACGCTGCGATCGCAAAATTACTAGTTCATGAGTACGACTAGCAGTCAAGATTTCTCTCACAAAATTGTTTTGCGCAGTAACTTTGACATCGACCGTTGCTTGTGCCAAAAACTTGTCTGCCACTGTCTCTAAACGCTGGTGAAGATTAGCTTTACGCTCTTTAGCAGTACGAGCAGGACAAACATGAAGTAGAGTTATTTCGGTTTCTTTGCTAATAATTAAGTTTTTAACAAAATGTACTGGACGTAAACCAACAGGATTAATACTTTCTACTGGTACAAGGATACGTCTAATGGCTAGGGGTGAAGTTTGAAAACGAGCGACAACTACGGAACAGTGAGCCGACCAGAGGATACTGTCGGTCACCGAACCAAAAAAGCGAGAACGAAAACCAGTTAAACGGCTAAATCCTAAAATAATTAAATCAGCGTTGACTTCGCGACTAGCGTGGGTAATTCCCTGGGCAATATCATATTCCACCCTTAACTCAGGCTGAACGGAAATATTAAGCTCGGCGGCGATTGACTCTGCTTGAGTTAGTAGCTTAGTGCAACGCTGGAAATCAAGCTCAAGTTGTGGAGAATCTAGATGAGATTCTGCTTTGGCGATCGCTAGAGGGACAATTTTGCCCTGATTTTTCTTGGCTAGTAAAGATGCCAGCTCGATTAAATAACGCTGTGTTTGCGGATTATAAATTGGGACGACAACTCGATATTTGTCTTTTATTTTGAGAGCCAAATCAGGTTCTGGTTCAGCCTCTGGCAGATCGCCAGTAGTTAACTGAGGCGCAAAACGAGCAGTAATTAAAGGGCCAGCGATTGAAGTCACCAGCATTAAGAGAATAACGCTGTTAAAAACCTGTTCATTGATGATTTCTGCCTGAAAAGCAATTAAAGCAGCAGCCAAAGTAGCAGCCACTTGGGGCAAAGATAGCGACCACATGGTTATAGTCTCAGTCCAACTATAGCGAAAGACTAATTTAGCGATACAGGCTGCCAAAAATTTACACAGCAATAAAGCAGCCAAAATTGCCAGAGGAATCTCAATCGCTCCTAAAATATCTTTAAATGCCTTAAGATCGAGCAGCAAGCCCATATCAACAAAGAAAATGGGAATAAATAAGACCGTACCGACAAACTCCACCTTTTCTTTTACAGGACCATCTCCAATCACATCGTTAACTGCCAAACCAGTTAAAAATGCGCCGACAATTTTCTCAATGCCGATCGCTTCTGCTCCTACTGAAGCTACAAATAAAGATAATAAGATAAACAGAAACTGATTACTCTGGTCATTTTTAGAACGGCGGAAGAACTCTCTTCCTAAACGATCTAAGCCAAATAACACCACTAACGTATAGAGTGCCAAAGAGCCTAATAAGATGCCTAGATCTACTGCGCTGAAATCTCCTTGATTTACGCCCAAACAGATCGCCAAAACCAATAACGCACCGATATCGGTAAAAATTGTTGCGCCGATAGTGACCGTAACAGCTTCATTATTCACTACCCCTAAACGCCTGACAATGGGATACGCCAGCAGGGTATGAGAAGCCAACAAAGAACCGATTAAAACAGCGGTATTCCAACTAAAACCAAATACTCGTCCGACTAAAATACCTCCAATCAAAGGAACGGCAAAGGTAGCGAAACCAAAGGTTAGGGAGCGATTTTTGGTACGTCGAAACTGTTCCAAGTCAATTTCTAATCCTGCCACAAACATCAGATAAATTTTACCGATGTCTGCCAACAAAATCATAGTTTCTGATTTACTGTCGAGTAAACCCAAGCCACTAGAGCCAAATAATACTCCCGCCGCCAATAAGCCCACTAGCCCAGGCAGCTTAATTTTTTCAAAAATTGGTGGTACTACTAAGATAATTGCTAACAGTAGAGCAAAGGTAAAGATCGGTTCTCGTATCGTTTCCGAGATGGATTCCATGTATTAATGAGGGGCAAGAGTTGAGACAAACGAGTGACTAGCCGCTTTAGACAGTCTATTGCCTTATCAATAAAAGTGCATACATCCCGAGGCTTATTTAACTTTGACTATTACAGCCCATAGAGCCACATAATTAGTAAAGGTGTGAAAATTGTCATGAGCAAATTCAAAGGTGCGCCAACGCGGAAAAAGTCCCAAAATTTATAACCACCAGGGCCATAAACCATAGTATTGGTCTGGTAACCAATAGGAGTCATAAAGCTATTAGAAGCGGCAAACGTTACGGCAAACATCAATGATATCGGACTAAGACTGAGAGCTTTGGCTACTTCGGCAGCGATCGGCAGTAATAGCACTACAGTGGCATTATTAGAAAGTATTTCTGTCAACAAAGAAGTAATTATATAGAAAAATAATAAAATCCAATAACCGCTAAAATTACCACCTAATACCATCAAATTATCCGCTAGCCATTTTGTTGCCCCAGAGTTTTCCATTGCTGTACCCAAAGGAATTAATCCAGCCAAGAGAAAAATTACGTCCCAACGTACAGCACCATAAACTTCCCCAGGCTTGATAACTCCTGTTACAATCATCAATACAACTCCCATTAAAGCACTGACCAAGATTGGTAATAAGTCAAACGCAGCGATTAAAACTACTCCCAAAATGATCGCGATCGCCAGCCAGGCTTTATCACGACGAATTGCTTCTGGCTCTTTTTGTTCGATAACTAATAGTTCTCTGGTAGTTTGTAAACCGAGTAAACTTTGTTTGTCTCCTTGGACTAATAATAAATCGCCAAATTTTAGTGGGACTCTACCTAATCTCTCTCTAAGTAATTCTTCTCCACGACGCAGAGCTAAGACTGTCAGGTTGTAACGCTGACGAAAACGTAAATCTTTGAGAGTTGAACCGATCAAACGAGAGTTAGACAAGATCAAAACCTCGGCAACTCCTTCATCACTTGAATTTAACTCTGTGGCTAAGGTTTTTTGATTGAATTTAACATCGGGTAAGATATCTAATCCTTGCTCTGCTCTAATTTTCAGCACATCATCGGTCTTACCTCGCACCAACAGAATATCCTCGGCGCGAATAGTTCGACTGGTTACAGGTTGAGGCAAACGCTCTCGATCTCGAATGATTTCTAATACATCTACCTGAGAATCCCGCTGTAATTGCGCCGAGCGAAAGGTTTGACCAATCAATTTAGAAGTAGGAGAAACAATCACTTCAGTTACATAGTCTTCTAAGCCATAACCTTCACTAACCAAATCACTTGTCAGATTTTTGCGATTGGGTAATAGACGTGGGGCAATCAAAGCCAGATAAGCTAAACCGATGAGAAAGGTGATAATACCTAGGGCGCTAAACTGAAAGAGACCGAATTCTCCATAGCCCAAATCTTTAGCAATACCACTGGCTAAAACGTTAGTTGATGTTCCGATCACAGTAATCATCCCGCCTAAAACTGTGACAAAAGATAAGGGCATTAAAAGTTTAGAAGGAGATATACCCCGTTTTTTACACCATTCTTCGACAATCGGCAGAAAGATCGCTACTACTGCCGTATTGTTAATAAAGGCTGAGATAGGCCCGACCAGTATCCCCATGACTAGAATCTGACGAGTAACACTTTTCCCGCCCCACTTTAGGAGTAAATCGCGAAAAACTTGAACTACTCCAGTACGCGTAATGCCAGCGCTCAGAATAAACATTGCCATCACGGTAATAGTGGCAGAATTACCAAATCCTGCAATACCTTCATCAGGAGTAACCAACCCCAAGACAATTAGAACTACTGCGATACAGAGAGCCGTAATATCTACTGGTAGCCATTCAGTAATAAAGCAAATTAAGGCGGCTACCACCACACCTAATGTCAGAAATATAGTCATATGTTTTAATTGGTTATTTAATTGTCTTATTTGACAATACTGGAAAAATGATCTGCGATCGCGTCATGATTTAATTGTTTTAACTGAACTAAATATCAGCCTTGGTTGTCCTTAGTCGGCAAAATAATCATCAATCATAATTACTCAACTAATTTGAATGTTTAAGTTTACTTATGAATTGACAAAAAAAAATAAAGTTATAATATCTTATTAGTTATGGTTAATTTTTGTTTAAGCATATTTTTGGTTAGGCAAATCTACTTTTATTAAAAGTGGAAACT
Source organism: Pleurocapsa minor HA4230-MV1 (assembly GCA_019359095.1). Lineage (NCBI taxonomy): Bacteria > Bacillati > Cyanobacteriota > Cyanophyceae > Pleurocapsales > Pleurocapsaceae > Pleurocapsa > Pleurocapsa minor. The sequence continues at coordinate 280,466 of JAHHHZ010000011.1, forward strand.
ACGCCATAATCTAATCACAAGAAGAATAACAACATGCTCACTCTTTCATTGGTCACTCTGTTCGTAGCAGCGATCGCGCTATATGTCAGTTACATAATTAATGACGATGTTTTTCAAGCAGCAATGCGGTTTACAGCGTTAACATTTTCTTTAGTTGCCTTACTTTGCGCTCCTTGGCTATTAAAGTTGGTTTTAGTCGCTATTCCTTTGACGATCGCTAGCTGGAATTCTTTTGCTACAGAAAATTTTTAGTTTGGATGTAATGACTAATATTTGTGCTTCATCAAAGTCATAATCCAGCAATCGATCGAAGACTTGAGCGCTAGTATTTAAGAATGCAGCGATCTTTGATAAGATTGCAGAGCATTATAGCTAAAAATTATTTTTCCAGATATGAATTTATTATTTGCAGTAGCGGGTGAATTTCCCACCTATTTTGTAGCAGTTTATGCAGTTGGATTTATCGCTGCGGTTACCATCGGTTCAATTGCTTGGTATAACTCGAAACGTCCTGCGGGTTGGGAAAATATGGAACGTCCTGATATTGTACCCAAGGTAAATAGTAAAGATGATTCTGGGGAACAACAAAGCTAGTGACTAGTTAAAAACTTCTCCTGTCTCTTGTAAAGAATGAAGACGGTGATAAATGCCACCCTGACTTAATAATTCGGCGTGGCTGCCAACTTCGATAATTTTACCTGCATCCAACACCACGATTTTATCTGCTTCGCGAATTGTACTAAGACGATGAGCAATAATTATGGTGGTGCGAGTACCTAGAATTGACTTCATTGCTAGCTGAATTGAACGCTCCGACTCGTAATCTAAGCTAGATGTCGCCTCATCAAAAATCAAAATATCAGGATCGACGATTAAGGCTCTAGCAATACCCAGTCGCTGCTTTTGTCCCCCCGAAAGTCTGACTCCACGTTCGCCAACTATTGTTAGGTAACCTTGAGGTAGATCGTGGATAAATTCATCAACTCGGGCAATTAGACAAGCTTGTTTTACCTGTTCGCGATCTACCTGGGGATTACCATAGGTGAGATTATCCCAAACTGTACCGTTAAAAATATCCACGTCCTGATGGACAATTGCTAGACGGCGACGATAACGAGCAATATCAAGGTTGCCAATATTCTCGCCATCAATTTTAATCGCTCCCTGATGGGGTTCAAAATAGCGAAATAGCAATTTAACCAGAGTAGACTTTCCTGAGCCAGAACGACCCACTAGAGCAACAGTTTGATAGGGTTCTATTAATAGGTTAATATCGTGCAAAATTGGGCGATCGCGATTGTAACCAAAGCTAAGATGACTAAATTCTAATTTGCCATCAAACTGATAAGGATTATCTGCTGCATCTTCTATTACTAAACTGGCGGCATCTGCCCCAACATCAAGCTGCATAAAGTCGTGTAATCTGCGCATGGAGGCATAACGACGGGCAAATATTTCGGCTAACTGGCTAATAGGTTCAAGTTCCGCATAAGCCATACTGGAAACCGTCAGGGTAGTAACAAAGTGTCCCAGGGTAATATTGCCTCTCACGGTGGGGATCAGCGTAAATAGCAAAATTAAAAAGACACAAGTTTGAATTACGGTGCGTGACCAAGTAATTAGATTAACATAACCCCGATGAATACGATAGGTGACATATTTAAACTCGCGCTCCAAACGTTGTTGCTGTCGTTGATACTCTTGAGCCTCCGTAGCGAAAGACTTAACAGTTTTAATATTGGTAATAATTTCCGAGGTACGGCTTTCAGTATTCTCCTGATGTTTGTCTAATAATTCTTCTTTGGCAATCAGAACCCGTAAATCTTTTAAGGTGTAGGTCAAAATTACGACAAAAGAAGCAAAAAAAGCGATCGCAATTCTCGCGTCAATAAATAAAATCATCACAAAGATACCCAGAATCCGCGCTAATTTGGGAATTAACTGCCCCGCAACTTCAGGATACGTCCAGGTATGATTTTCGATTCCCCGTGCAATTCTACCTGCAATCCGCCCAGGATTATTCTCATCGTAATAGCTTAGAGGTAGGGTGAGAATCTTGCCTACCACCTTATTAAAATTATCTCGCCTAGCTTTGAGGGCAATTGCCCAATGATGCCACACACCAATCCACGGCTGAATCGGCGATCGCACTACTGTAACCACAAAAATTATGCCTAACAAGACACCCAGGGACAACCACTTGCCAGGCGGAAAATTCCCTAGGTTTTGCACCACAGTAATGAAACGCGCCAAAGGTTTATCTAAAGGCTGTGAAGACAGTACATTTAAAATTTGTCCAATAGTATAGGGAACTATCAGATCGATAATTTCAAACAGACTAGAAGCAGCAATGCTAAAAATCGCGATCGCTTTATACTTGCTAAAATAACCAACAATATTGCGCCAAGAAGACATACTAAATGATTACTGATTACTGATTACTGATTACTGACGTTGTAACGTTGTGGTGTTACTAAGGATTAATTTTTCCCTTTTCCCTTTAACCTTTAACCTACTCTTAACCGATCCCTTTAGGGCGGTGAGGAGTCAATAAAACCAGTGACTTATTAATGAAGTGTTGCTAATTTCTTTCTTAACTGGTTAATCCATCGAGAGAAAAGCTGCTTAGATAATATAGAGGGGGTTTCATCGGCTGACCATACAATCCCACATTCACATTAATAATATACACATGTCTTCCAATTCCACTTTAGCTATTCCTAACTTATATCGCTCAGTATTAGCCAATGGCATTACCCTTATAGTTGTCGAGAACCAAGCAGCAGATATCATTTCAGGTCGATTTTTTTTCAAAGGTGCAGGCTCAATTATTGAAACCCCAGAGCAAGCGGGATTAGCTAATTTAGTCTCAGCAGTAATCACTAAAGGCACGGAGAATTTATCAGCTTTAGAAATTGCCGAAAAAGTCGAGTCGATTGGAGCTAGTTTGGGGACAGATGCTTCAACAGACTATTTTTCTCTGAGTTTAAAAACTGTATCGGCAGATTTCCCGTCAATGTTACAGCTTTTGGGAGAGATTATGCGATCGCCAATTTTTCCCGAATCAGAAGTAGAATTAGAGCGCAAGCTAACCCTACAGAGTATTCGCTCTCAAAAAGAACAGCCGTTTAATGTCGCTTTTAATCAACTCCGTCAGCAGATGTATCCCCAACATCCCTATGGGATCTCGGTATTAGGTACAGAAGCGAGCGTTAGTAGTTTAACCTGCAACCAGCTACAGCAATATCATCAAACTTATTTCCGCCCCGATAATTTAGTCATCAGCCTATCAGGAAGGATTACTCAAACGCAAGGGCAAGATTTAATTGCTGGAGCCTTTGGCGACTGGAAAAACCCAGATCGACCTTTACCAATTTCTCAGCTACAGTCACCGATGCTTAATCCCTCGCAACAAGAAATTATTCAAGACACCCAACAATCAATCGTGATGCTGGGTTATTTAGGCACGAAAGTAAATCTTGATGATTACCCTGTTTTAAAATTAATTAATACTTATCTAGGCAGTGGACTTTCCAGCCGTTTGTTTGTGGAACTACGAGAAAAAAGGGGTCTAGCCTATGATGTTTCGGCATTTTTCCCAACTCGTTTAGATACAGCGCCGTTTATTACTTACATGGGAACAGCGCCAAGCAATACGGAAATTGCCATTGAAGGTTTGAGTACCGAAGTCGCCAGACTCACTAAAGAAATTTTAAGCGTTGAGGAAATTCAAGGGGCTAAAAATAAACTATTAGGACAATATGCTTTAGGAAAACAAACCAATAGCGAGATTGCTCAAACCTATGGTTGGTATGAATCTCTTGGACTAGGAGTCGAGTTTGATCGTACTTTTCAAGCCGCAATTGAGCCTATTACTCCCGAACAAGTGCAGGAAGTAGCTAATAAATATCTAAGTCAACCTTATATCTCGATTGTTAAACCCGAATGGAAACAGTAAAAGTAGTATATATTAATTCTACATGAAATGAAAAATTTCTACTACCTACTACCTATTTGCGAAGCTTATCCTTTAGGACTAGCTACGCGTCGTCCTTTAGGACTACCTAAAAAATTAATGTAGTTTCATGAATCAAATAGGACTGCTATAGAAGGCGATCTTATTCTGATTCAGAATCTAAGCGGTGTAATTTTTGCTTCATAATATTAAAAGTTGTTTAGTTTGTAACGTAAATTACAGATTTAATAACAACTTTTATACAATAGTATTTTCTTTTAACTTTACAAATATACTATTATCATACTATAAGTTATTTTTTCTTGACTTTATAAATACAATAATGTAATCATCTAAATAATAGCTTTAAGGTAATAAAATTAAATTTACGTATAGAAGCATTTGCAGCAATATAATTGATTTACGATGAATATGAGGAAGAAAATACTAAGACTGTACTTTTCTATTTGTTGTGGTCAATAAGTATAGCTTTAGTTAAGTAAGCTTTTGTTCTTTTTTCAAACTTTATTTTTAAAACAAATCAAGATTGAAATAAATAAAAAGTTTAAAATTTATATTCAAATAAAATACTTTAAAAATAAATTTTTAGGGTGTTTTTTATTGGAAACCAAACATTTTTACTTGAGCATTTAAAAATTTAAATATTATGCCCAATCAGCGAAGTAGACGGAGCAAGATAAAAAATTTTTTTTGCCCTCTTTGTGAGCAGAGATTATCATGAAAGTGTTAGTTACTGGAACTGAAGGATATCTCGGATCGCTCCTAGCTCCAATTCTGATCGAGCAAGGATATGAAGTCCTGGGGGTAGATACTGGCTTCTATAAAATAGGCTGGTTGTACAACGGCACCGAACTGACTGCCAAAACGCTGAATAAGGATCTCCGCCAACTCACGGCGGAAGACCTCAAAGGAATTGATGCAGTCGTGCATATGGCTGAACTTTCCAACGATCCTGTCGGACAGCTAGCCCCTAATATTACCTACGAGATCAATCACAAAGGCTCAGTTTACTTAGCAAATCTGGCAAAAGCAGCAGGCGTGCGTCGGTTTGTTTATATGTCATCCTGTAGTGTTTATGGTGTCGCCACTGAAGGAGATATTACTGAAGATTCTCCAGTAAATCCCCAAACCATTTATGCCATTTGTAAAACCTTGGTAGAAAAGGATATTAAGTTGATGGCGGATGAGAGTTTTTCGCCAACTTTTATGCGGAATGCAACTGCTTTTGGCACTTCTCCGAGAATGCGTTTTGACATTGTTTTAAACAATCTGGCGGGATATGCCTGGACGACTAAGGAAATCAAGATGACTAGCGACGGTACTCCTTGGCGTCCATTAGTTCACGCATTAGATATTTGCAAAGCAATTGTTTGCGTACTCGAATCGCCACGCGATCTAGTTCACAATCAGATTTTTAATGTGGGGGACACAGCTTACAACTATCAAGTTAAAGAGATTGCGGAAATCGTAGCTGAGGTATTCAGAGGATGTAAACTTAGTTTCGGCGATAACGGCTCGGATAATCGCAGTTATCGCGTTTCCTTTGAGAAAATCAACCAAACTTTACCTGGGTTTAAGTGCGAATGGGATGCTAAACGCGGGGCAAAACAACTATTCGATCTGTTTACTCAAATTGATATGTCTGAAGAAACCTTCTTTTTCCAAGGGTTTACGCGTTTAAAACAATTAGAATATTTGATTCGCACTCAGCAAATCGATCGCGATTTCTTTTGGACTAGAAAGCCATCATCTTATGGCGATCGCTAAACCTTGATTGGCAAGAACATTTTATTTACTAAATCGGTAATTTATGGATCTAACGATTAAAGACAGCAAAGAATTCCCAACAAGCGATAACACACAAAAACACAGCTCGAATTGTCGATTTTGCGGAACTTCTCTCAAGCATACGTTTGTCGATCTGGGCATGTCGCCGTTGTGTGAAAGTTACGTAAGTTCCGAACAGCGCAACCAGATGGAACCGTTTTATCCGCTTCACGTATATGTATGCGATCGATGTTTCCTGGTGCAACTGGAAGCCTATGTAACCCCAAAACATATTTTTACCGAATATGCTTACTTTTCTTCTTATGCTGACTCCTGGTTACAGCACGCCAAAACTTATACAGATTTAATGATAGAACGGTTTCACTTAAACGAACAAAGTCATGTTGTTGAGTTAGCTAGTAACGATGGTTATCTATTGCAGTATTTTGTTGAAAAACAGATTCCCTGTTTGGGAATTGAACCAGCAGCCAATGTTGCCCAGGTGGCGATCGAAAAAGGAGTGCCTACTTTAATCGAGTTTTTTGGAGTCAAAAGCGCTCTAAGACTGGTCGAGCAAGGAAAACAAGCCGATTTGTTATTAGGTAATAACGTCTTAGCTCAAGTTCCAGATGTAAATGACTTCGTTGCTGGTATGAAAATTCTCCTCAAACCAGAAGGAGTCATTACCGTAGAATTTCCTCACCTGATGTGCTTAATGGCAGAAAATCAGTTTGACACGATCTACCACGAGCATTTTTCTTATTTTAGTTTTATTACCACTCAAAAGATTTTTGCAGCTCATAGTTTGACTTTATTTGATGTAGAAGAACTATCAACTCATGGTGGTTCATTGCGAATTTATGCCTGCCATCAAGAAGATAAATCCAAAACAGTTAGCGATCGCGCCATGGAGTTACTCAAACGTGAACGAGAAGCTGGTTTTACTGAAATGAGTTGCTATGCTAACTTTGGCGAACAGGTAAAAGAAACTAAACGCAAATTATTAGATTTTTTAATTAAGGTTAGACGAGAAGGAAAAACAGTCGTTGGTTATGGAGCGCCAGGTAAAGGTAACACCTTACTCAACTACTGTGGTATCCGTGCTGATTTCATTGATTATACAGTCGATCGCAACCCTTATAAACAAGGCAAGTTTTTGCCTGGAACCCATATTCCCATCTATCATCCCGACAAAATTTTAGAAACTAAACCCGATTACGTCTTGATTTTACCTTGGAATTTTAAGGATGAAATTATCAAGCAAATGTCATCAATTAGAGACTGGGGCGGGCAATTTGTCGTACCAATTCCTGAAGTGAAAATTTATTAATTTCCGCAATTTAATTAAAACGAGGAGAATCAGATGAAAGTTGTGCTGTTTTGTGGTGGTTTTGGAACGCGCTTGAGAGAGTATTCGGAAACTATTCCCAAACCGATGGTAGATATCGGCTATAGACCAGTAATTTGGCATTTAATGCGTTATTATGCTCATTTTGGACACAAAGATTTTATTTTGTGTCTGGGTTATCGAGGTGACTATATCAAGAACTATTTCCTTCATTACAACGAATGTTTATCAAATAATTTTGTTCTCTCAAATGGTGGCAGAACTATACATCTTTACAATAATGACATCGAAGATTGGCGAATTTCCTTTATTGATACAGGATTGCAAAATAATATCGGACAGCGATTGATGGCAGTGAAGCCTTATTTGGAAGAAGAAGAAGTGTTCATGGCTAACTATGCCGACGGGTTAACCGATTTAGATTTAAATCTCTATCTCGATCATTTCTACAAGGCTAATAAGATTGCGAGTTTTCTGTGCGTACAACCTTCCCAATCTTTTCACGTCGTGTCTGTAGAAGATAATGCTCTAGTAGAAAAAATCGAACCTGCAAGCGAATCCGATTTGCGGATTAATGGCGGCTTTTTCGTCTTCAAAAAAGAAATTTTTGATTATATTCAACCTGGAGAGGAGTTAGTGATGGAACCTTTTCAGCGTTTAATCGCGAAAAAAGAACTGATCGGCTACAGAAATCCAGGTTTTTGGGCATGTATGGATACTCTCAAAGAAAAAATGATGTTTGACGAGATGCACACGCAAGGAGAAATGCCTTGGGCTGTTTGGGAATCTTATTCTAACTCCGATCGAGATAAAAGATTATCGTCAAATCCAAAATATTATACTACTCCAAATGGTTCTTCGTATATTGGATTAAAAAATTAATGTCAATCTGACTCAGAAAATTGGAGCAATTATAAATTTTAAATAAAAAAGTTTTTTTAGAGTTTTTTTATTGATTATGCGCCAACAATTCTATTAGTTACTTGCTCATTTAATTCATTCTAAAAAGAGAAAATGCTTAAACTTGATTTTGGTAATTCACTTCAACAAGTTTTATGTCTTGGAGCGCATAGTGATGACATCGAGATTGGTTGTGGTGGTACTATTTTAAACCTAATAGAAATGTATCCCATGGTAAATATTACTTGGGTTGTTTTTGGTGCGACAGGAGAAAGAGAAATAGAAGCGCTTAAAAGTGCTGAAAACTTTCTTAGTTTTGTTACCAAAAAAAAGATCATTGTTAAGGGATTTAAAGATGGTTTTTTTCCCTATATTGGAGCCGAAATTAAAGACTACTTTGAAGAACTCAAAAAAGAAGTAAATCCCGATTTGATTTTGACTCATTACCGAAAAGATTTACATCAAGATCATCGAATTATTTCAGAATTAACTTGGAATACTTTTCGCAATCATTCAATTTGGGAATATGAAATTCCTAAATATGATGGCGATTTGGGTTCTCCCAATCTTTTTGTTCACTTGAGCAAGTCTATCTGCCAACAAAAAATTAAACATCTTATGACTTATTTTCAAACTCAAAGTAACAAACAGTGGTTTACAGAAGAAACTTTTAGTGCAATTTTAAGAATAAGAGGTATTGAAGCAAATGCGACCGAACAATATGCAGAAGCTTTTTATTGTCATAAAATATTATTTTAAATTATTTTAAATATTTATATGTCCAATGGTTTAGACAATTAATCTATTATGGGATTCCAGTCTAGTTAAAATTGGGAGCAAATATCTGTGGGATCGCCAACTCGTCTATTGATAGCAGCTAGTGGTACAGGGGGACATTTATTTCCAGCGATCGCTTTAGCCCAACAGCTACCAGATTATAAAATAGAGTGGTTGGGTACGGCAAATCGTTTAGAAACCAGTCTTGTCCCCAAAGACTATCCTCTCAATACCATCTCTGTCGAAGGATTTCAGCAGAAGTTGAGCTTAAACACTCTCAAGATTATGGCGGGCTTTTTAACGTCGATCTGGCAGACTCAAAAATTAATCAAAGAACATCAAATTGATGTAGTGTTCACCACAGGGGGTTATATCGCTGCCCCAGCAATCTTAGCTGCCCGTTTACAAAAGAAACCTGCCATCATTCATGAGTCGAACTATATTCCTGGTAAAGTGACTAAGTTTCTCAGTCGTTGGTGTGATGCTGTGGCATTGGGTTTTGCGGGAACAGCCCAATATTTACCTCAAGCCAAGACAGTTTATGTTAGTACACCAGTGCGATCGCAATTTTTCACCCCCCAGCCTTTAGATCTCGATCTTCCCGATGATGCCGTGGTAATTTTAGTTGCAGGTGGCTCACAGGGAGCGATCGCAGTTAATCAACTGATCCGTAAGGCTGCCCCTGCTTGGTTCGAGCTTGGTGCTTATGTGGTACATCTGACAGGGAAAAACGATCCCGAAGCCGATAGTTTACAACATCCGCAATATATCTCTTTGCCTTTTGTCGATAACATGGCGGGATTATTACAACGGGCAAATTTAGCCATTAGTCGAGCGGGTGCTGGCACAATTACCGAACTAGCTTTTACTGGCACTCCTGCGGTACTAATTCCCTATCCCTTTGCCGCCGAAGATCACCAAACCTATAATGCTCAAGAATACAAAGATGCGGGGGCAGGAGTCGTTTATCAACAAGCAGAATTAACGGTGGAGACATTACGAGAACAGGTTTCTCAGTGGTTGCGATCGCCTGAATTAATACAAGACATGGCAGTTAAAGCTAAGGCGTTAGCCGTTGACGATAGTGCCGAAAGATTAGCTAAGTTAGTAAGTGGTTTGATTACTGATTACTAATTACTGATTATTTGCGAAGCTATCCTTTAGGACTAATTACGTAATAATTTACAATAAGTATTAACTATTCAGTCTGACAACATCAATAAAAGCGATCGCCATGACAACTGTTGAACAAGCATCAGCATCCTCAGAAATGGATGTTGCTAAAAAAGGTCTACCCGTAACTATCATCACAGGTTTTCTTGGTAGCGGTAAAACTACTCTACTCAACCACATTTTGACTAACCAAGAAGGAATTAAAACCGCAGTTTTGGTTAATGAGTTTGGGGAAATAGGTATTGATAATGAGTTAATTGTTTCTACCGACGAGAACATGGTGGAATTGAATAACGGCTGTATCTGCTGCACCATCAATGAGGATTTGGTCAATGCAGTCTATAAAATTATGGAACGAGGCGAAAAAATTGATTATTTGGTGGTAGAAACCACTGGATTAGCCGATCCCCTGCCTGTAGCCTTGACCTTTTTGGGTACAGAATTGCGCGACATGACTCGTCTTGATTCAATTATCACAATGGTAGACTGCGCTAACTTTAGTCTAGATTTGTTTAATAGTGAAGCAGCTTTAAGCCAGATCCAATACGGTGATGTGATTGTGTTAAACAAAACCGATTTGGTAGACGAAGCTGATGTTGATGCACTAGAAGTTCGAGTCAGAGATCTCAAGAAAGATGCCCGTATTCTAAGGACACAAAAGTCACAGGTATCTCTACCTTTGATTTTAAGTGTTGGTTTATTTGAGTCTGATAAATATTATGAGCAGACAGAATCTACCGAACATCAGCACGAACATCATGACCACGACGAGCATAAACATGAGCATGAACACCACAATCATGACCATCATGGACACGATCACGAACATCACGATCATTCCCACCATTTAGAAAACGATGGTTTCACCTCAATTTCTTTTCAGTTTGACAAACCGTTTAACATTCGTAAATTTCAGTACTTTTTAGACAATCAGCTTTCAGACAGTATCTTCCGCGCCAAAGGAATTTTATGGTTTGATGAAAGTCCTCAACGTCATATATTCCATTTAAGTGGTAAACGCTTTACCCTAGAAGACGAAGAGTGGCGCGGTGAAAAGAAAAATCAACTGGTTCTAATTGGTCAAAACCTCGATGAAGCAACTATTAGAGAACAAATCGAAAATTGTGTATGTTTACCAACTAGCGATCGCGCTAAAGGCTTTGGCAAGTAATTAGCACTAAACGTCTATTAAATTAAATGCGCATTTTAGGTGGAAGTTTTTTTGCCCAACTTTGCGCTACTTAGATCATTTATTAAAAATTCTTAAACAGCTAAGAGCTAAGAGCTAAGAGCTAAAAGCTATAAACAGTTTCCTCATTGGTTTCGTAGCTTAGATCCGCAATGCCATAATTTTCCATCTTAACTATCGACTGATCTAGACGAATGCCAAGATGGTTTAATGGGTTAGCTATTAACTTGATAAATAACTTTAAGCATGACTAATAGTAGCGATCGCTCTTTAGCAATAACCTCCTGTATTATCGTCGGTGGAGGAATCACGGGATTAATTGCCGCCACGATTTTGCATCGCAGAGAAATTAATGTCACCGTACTAGATAAAGGCAAAGGTATTGGTGGGCGTCTAGCAACTCGGCGTATAAGTAACGAAAATTCTACGGAAGGCGTGTTTGATTATGGCACTCAGTATTTCAGCGCGAAAAACCCCCAATTTCAGGTTTGGGTCAATGATTGGTTAAAGCATGGCGTAATTAAAGAGTGGTGTCAGGGTTTTGGCGAGATAGACGGTAAGCCAAGATATTGTGGCGTTAATGGCACTCGCGGTATTGCTGAATATCTAGCTCAAGGTTTAAATGTTCATACCAATACGAAAGTAGTTGAAATTGGCTATGATGGCGTCTGGTTAGTCAAAACAGAGGATGAACAACAATATCAAGCAGAGATGTTGCTGCTGACTCCTCCCATACCTCAAACTCTAGATTTACTAGATGCTTCTTTAATGGTTTTACCATTAGATGTGAGATTCGCTTTAGAAAATATTGCTTACCATCGCTGTATTACTGTGTTGGCTTTGCTCGAAAAACCCAGTAAGATTCCTGCACCTGGAGGAATAGCGTTAGAAGACAACTATTTAACTTGGTTGGCTGATAATCACCAAAAGGGCATTTCTCCTAATGGTTATGCCGTAACCCTGCACGCTAATCCTAGTTTTAGCGATGATTATTGGGATAGTGATGATGCAGAAATTGCTTATAAGTTACTGTCCGCAGCAGCCGATTATTTAGATTCTCCCGTAATTAAATATCAGGTACATCGCTGGCGTTATAGTCTGCCTAAAACTTTTCATCCTGAACCTTATTTGGCTTTGTCGGAAATTCCTTTGTTAATGGCAGGAGATGGTTTTGTCTCACCTAACATTGAGGGGGCAGTATTGTCGGGAATTGCTGTCGGGGAATTAATTGGTAAGCGGTTTAAAGGGTAGTAGTGATTAGTGATTACTGATTACTAATTACTGATTACCACGGTTAAAGCACCCAAGATAATCGTTAATACTCCAAGGGTGCAATGTCAGTATGCAGGTTTAAGAGAAAACTCATTAAACTATAAGTAATTTGCTTAATTATTCTTAATCTAAGGTCATGAAATTAATCCCCAGGCTCAAACAATCGTCTTTAAAGCAGAGACTACAGTGGATCGCTCAACCCGATAAATATATGGATTCGGCAGCTGAGCAAGCTCCTGATATATTTCTGGCGGATATTGCGGGGGGAGATGGGTATGTCTTTGTTAATCATCCTGAAGCAATGCGACAGATTGTTACTAGCGATCGCTCTAAATATTTTGCGTCTAGCAAGGATAACGCTCTGTTACAGCCTTTGGTAGGAGATAATTCTCTCTTAATGATTGAAGGCGATCGCCATAAGCAACGGCGTAAACTATTATTACCTCCCTTTCATGGGGAAAGAATGCAGGCTTATGGTGAGTTAATCTGTAATTTGACTCGCAAGATTATCGATCGATTAGAACCAAATCAAACTTTTGTTGCTAGACACGTAACTCAAGAAATATCCTTACAAATAATTCTCGAAGCTGTTTATGGTTTGCAGGATAGCGATAAGCCTAACGGCATGGCTTCGCTACGCTCTTCAGAATTCAAGCAACGCATTACTAGGCTGGCTAATATTTTTGAATCCCCCCTCACCTCCGCCTTTTTATTTTTTCCTTGGGTACAGAAAGACTTAGGTGCTTGGAGTCCCTGGGGTAATCTTATGCGTCAGCAAAAAGCGATTGATGAAGCGATTTATCAGAAAATTGCCACTAGAAGAACGGAAGATTGTAGTCAACGTCAGGATATTCTTTCGCTGATGATGTCGGCGCGGGATGAGTCGGGGGAAGCGATGAAAGATTATGAACTGCGGGATGAATTAATGACCCTGATGCTGGCAGGACATGAGACCACCGCTACGGCGATCGCTTGGGGATTATACTGGTTACATCGTTATCCTGAGATTAAAGCGAAGTTACAGGCAGAAATAGCTAGTTTGGGAGCAAATCCTGACCCAATGGCGATCGCTAAATTACCCTATCTCACTGCCGTTTGCCAAGAAACCCTAAGAATATATCCTGTGGCAATGTTGACCTTTCCCAGAACTGTCTTAGAACCTACAGAACTGATGGGATACAAGCTGGAAATAGGACAGGTATTGATGGGTTGTATTTATCTGATGCACCATAGAGAAGATGTTTATCCCGAACACCATCAGTTTAAGCCAGAACGCTTTTTAGAGCGAGAATTTGACTCTTATGAGTTTTTCCCCTTTGGTGGTGGTAAACGTCGCTGTATCGGCGAAGCTCTAGCCATGTTGGAATTGAAGCTGGTATTGGCAACAATTGTGACTGAATATAATTTGGAATTAAATAGCGGTCGCCCTGAAATTCCTGCCAGACGAGGTGTTACCCTTGCACCAAAAAAGGGAGTACCTATGGTTTTCCAAGGTAAGAGGTAATGTGAATGTTATCTAACCTCAGAATGCTGACCTTCTTCAAGCTTGAGCAATCTTCTCATCTGAAAAGCGGCTATATCAAATGTTTGTATTTTAGGCAAGAATTATTAAAGAATGTTAAGATTTAAACATGAACAAATTAAACATTTCCAATACCATCACCCTTGAAGATAAGGTAATAGCGCATCATACTAGTGATGGAAGTGAATTAATCCCCGCTGAGGTACGAGCAGGTACCAGAGAAGAACTCAATCAACGTCAGAATAAATCATTGAAAGCTGGTTATACCGTTGATGATGAAGGGATCATTAATAACTATGCAGCCGAACCTAATACGTCCTTAGCAAACTATCCATCCCCAGAACAGCAAAAACGTTATATCTTCCTAGGAATAGGGGCTACGTTGTTTGTTACTGTCTTATTAGCGATCGCATTTACAGTCAGCTAAAGCTAACTAGAGCTAGATATTTCGTTCCAATCTAAAAATATCTAGCTAGGAGCAACAATGTTCTGAATATCGTTTGTAAGTATTAGCAAAGGAGCAAAGAATGAATCAATCAACTAGCTTATCTATAGAACAAGAATTTCACCTCAAAAGCTTTGCTGCTCAAGTGCAGCGTATGTCTCAAGCACAAGCTCAGGAATTTTTAATTGAGCTTCATCGGCAAATGATCATTAAGGAAAAAATATATCAACATCTGATCCAGCAAGAATGGAACCTAAATTCAAACAAGTCTTTAAATGAAGATGAAACAGAATTTTTCCCTGCTTGACATTTAGTGTCTTAGTCAACATTACACAAGGACAAACCCTTCTTTACGCTTGTGTATGTTGAAGCAATTTCTAATTAAATCTACTTTGCAAGTATTTAAGGTTTAGCCATTATCTAAACATCGCGACAGGAAACTCATGACTATATTTTCTCAACTCATTCCCATTCCCGAACCAATTCAGAATAAGTCTAGTGTTAATACTCTAAAAAAATGCCTTGATTGGGGTAAACCTGCCCTAACTATCATTGATGTTAGGTCTAGAGTACTGTTCAATAGTACTCATATAACGGGTTCTATTCCTATGCCAATAGATGAACCTGCCTATCTCACTCTTTCTAATCTCGAATTGAACCGAGATATCTATGTTTATGCAGAAACAGACGCGCAAACTGCTTTAGCGGCAACCAAACTACGTCAGGCTGGTTATCAAAAAGTTTCTGAACTACTTGGTGGTTTACCTGCTTGGAAAAAGGCTAAATATCCGATTGATTGCGGTTAATTACTTCAAGATATTCTCATTAAGAACTAGATATTAACTACTGAAAATTTTTGCTGATCATCAATTAATCTTTTGGAAAGAAAAACTTGAAAAAACAATTTTCTCTAAGCGATCGACTGATAATACCCATCAGCTTGATCATATTGATCCTCTTCGTTGGGTTTAATAGCTTTGTCATTCTCAATCCTGGACAGGCTGGAGTAATCAGCATCCTAGGAAAAGCCAAAGATGGAGTTTTACTTGAGGGAATTCATTTTAAACCACCTTTAGTTTCCACTGTAGACACTTACGATCTAACAGTGCAAAAATTTGAAGTGCCAGGACAAAGCTCCACTAAAGATCTTCAGGATTTATCAGCGCGTTTTGCAATTAACTTTCGACTCGATCCTATTCAGGTAGTTGAAATACTTAGAAAACAGGGAACATTAGCTAATATTGTCTCCAATATCATTGCCCCTCAAACTCAAGAATCTTTTAAAATTGCTGCTGCCAGAAGAACAGTTGAAGAAGCTATCACTAAAAGAAATGAACTTAAGCAAGACTTTGATGATGCTTTGAGTGAAAGACTTGAAAAATATGGAATTATCGTACTCGATACCAGTGTAGTCGATTTAGACTTTTCCCCAGAGTTTGCCAAAGCAGTAGAAGAAAAACAAATCGCCGAACAAAGATCTAAAAGAGCTGTTTATGTGGCTCAAGAAGCAGAACAAACGGCACAAGCTGACATTAACCGCGCTACGGGAAGAGCTGAAGCTCAAAGGTTACTAGCTGAAACCCTCAAAGCTGAAGGTGGTCAACTAGTATTGCAAAAAGAGGCAATTCAAGCCTGGAGAGAAGGTGGTTCTCAAATGCCCAAAGTCTTAGTAATGGGAGGAAAAGAGCAAGCAGGTGTTCCTTTTTTGTTTAATCTTGGCGGTGTTGAGCAGTAACAACTAATAAGCTTAATAAGCTGTTATTTAGATTTACACCTTTATCCTTCCAGTATTGTCTGTAAGCGTTTACGAAACTCACCTTTAGGATGTCCTCCTTTAACTTCTCCCATAATTTTAAAGTCATCATCAGGAGATTCGCAGACAATATAGGTTGGCCATCCCATGTCTTTCTTATCAGGATATTGCGCCATCAAAATTTGACGATACTTACGATAGGTAGCAGTATCCTGCATCTTGACATCAATAAATTCTAGCTCTAGTTCTTGTGCCACCTTAGCATCATAAAAAGACATCTTGTGGCACGTTCCACAGTCTTCTGAAGAAAATTTAACTACGGCTTTGGTCATTTTAGCTATTTTTAAAAATCAGTAAAACTAATTTATCGATTATAAAATTATTCGCGTGCTGATTACTAATAATTACTAATTACTGATGACTTTTATTTTGACTTTAAGACTGCTGAGTATCAAGGGAAAATAATCGTTTTAAAATTTTAGCAATAATAAATCCACAGACTAAACCAGCAATATTCGCCAACAAATCTTTAAATTCACAGTATCGATTGACGTAGGGTTGAAGTAATTCGATCGCGCCACTACAGGCAATAAAGAAAAGAGCAATTGCGAGCCAATATTTCGGTTGTCTTAGAGCAGTAGGCAGCATCAAGATAGCATAGGCGATCAAATGATGAGTCTTATCTGTCCCAGGTACAGGAGGTAATGTCGGTAAGGGCCGAAGTGAAAGAATAGTAATTAAGGTCAAGATAAACAAACTGGAGAATATCCAATACTTTTTAATCGAAGTGAGCAATATGTTCATTAAATGTCTCGGCAAACTGATTAGCGCCAGTACATTTTAAACATTAAACCAGCTAACAGCAGTTAGATTTAGCTCACAGTCAATTAATTTTTTACCAAAAAAAGTTAGGGCGAAGCCCTTTAATGCCCTACATAACGCCGTAAGAAACTTTCTAATGATTCTAGTTTGAGATTAAAGGTAGATTCTAGAAGAGCAATTTCATCTCTAGTGCAGAAAAATTCATGAGCTAATAGGGTGCGTAAAGTTCCCAAGGATTTGTTTAACTGAGGATTAATCAAACCAACAGTAAACCGTAAACCATCAAAAAGTTGCAGCGGAGGATTGATTACAACTGGCTCTTGGTTAAATAAACGAGCGAAAATACGGGGAATATCTTCTCGCTTCAAAATATCTGGCCCACCCACAGCAAAGATCTGATTTTTAGCTGCCTCAATTTTAGTAGAGGCGATCGCTATTTTAGCTAGGTCATCTGTACTAATAATTGAAGAACGATTTTCCTGTTCACCAATGGAAAAGTAAATTCCCGTATCACGAAATCTCTCGGCTAAAGGGATTAAATTATTGGCAAACCCAGAAGGGCGTAAAATTGTATAGTTTAGACCGCTATTGATTAAGTATTTTTCAACTTCTCGCTTGGCTTTAAACGTGGCTGAATCTTGATAACCGCGATCTACTCCCAACACCGAAATAAAGACAAAATGTTCGACGTTATTGGCGATCGCTCTATCGATTAAGTCAATATTTGCTCGATAGTCGATGGCTTGAGCATCAGTACCACCATGACTACTAATGATGTATTTGACTCCTTCACAGGCTTTAATAATGTCTCGTTCAATTTTGAGATCGCCAATAAAAATCTCCGCGCCACGATCTTCCAATTCGCCAAAATGGGATGATAAACGCACAAAAGCTCTAACTGGCTCTCCATCTTCTCTTAATTGTCTGACAATTCTACGTCCCAATGATCCCGTTGCGCCAGTAACTAAATACATTAATACACCTATTGTTTGATCTCGGTAATAAGCTATGAGCAGGAAAAATACTTCTTTCTTAACTTCTCTCTTAAAATTCTAGAGAAAAATTAATCAGCCTGACAATCTGTAGATTGGTATAAGCTGTTCAGTTAACAATTGTTGTTTAAAATTTAGGGACTTGGGGCAATAATTAATTATCTCCCCACCTCCTACTTCCTACTTCCTACTTCCTACTTCCTACCTCAGCTCAAATATTTTTAAATTGCTTACCCACTACATTGACTAGCAAATCTCTTGGCATCAGTCTGGGTAAATTGACAATAATTTGGTTGGTAAAGCCACCTACTACAGCGGTAGAATGATTTTTTGCCAAAGCTTTCAAGCTCTCTTGAACAACTCTCTCTGCCGAAGCCGTGGTCGTTTTGTTTAATGCTGTTGCTGAATCAGGAAAATTTGCCCGCTCGTAAAATTCTGATTCCGTTGGGCCAGGACAGACCGCTAAAACCTTGACTCCCAAATCTTTGTTTTCGGCCCACAATGCCTCACTAAAATTCAAGATAAAGGCTTTGCTTGCTGCATAAACAGACATATAGGGAATGGGCTGAAAAGCAGCGATCGACGAGACATTAATAATAGCCCCGTCTCTTCTCTCTTGCATCAGAGGTAAAAACAAGCCTGTCAGTTCAACTACAGCAGCGATATTCAGCTGCACCATGTCCATCATCTTGCTTAAAGAGCGATCGCTAAAAGCACCATAATCGCCAAATCCCGCATTATTAATCAATAAATCAATAGTTAAACCCTGTGCCTGAACCTTGTCAAATACGGCTTGTCTTGCGCCTGCTGTGGTCAAATCTTGCGCAATTACGGTCGTTTTGATTTGGTATTGATTGCTTAATTCTGTGGCTAAGTTATCTAACTTAGCTTGCGATCGCGCTACTAAAACCAAGTTAGTTTGTCTAGATGCTAATTCTCTGGCAAATTTCTCGCCAATTCCCATTGATGCCCCAGTAATTAAAGCCGTTGTCATAATCCTAAAAACTAAATAATTCCTTGATTACGGATTGTAACGCAGGTTTGATTTTTTATTCAGCAGCCCAAAGTCGTATTTTTATGATTACTGATTACTGATGACTGATTACTAATGACTGATTACTAATTACTGATGACTGATTACTCATTACTCATTGCTCATTGCTCATTGCTCACTGCTCATTGTTCATTGCTCTAGTCTGGATACCAAAACATGCCTTTGATTCCTTCAGGGTCTAAGATAAAGCCCAGTCTCTGATAAAACTTGACTACTTGGGGATCGGCAAACAGAGTAATGTTGCTAATGTCTGCACTACGAAGCTGAGCGATCGCGTATTTCATCATTGCTTTACCCAAGCCTTGACTTTGAAACTTAGGGTCAACAACCACATCCCAAATCGTCGCGTTAAAAGCATGATCGGAAGTAGCCCTAGCAAATCCAATTAAACGGCGTTTTTTGCCAGTAACTTCCCACATTGAAACCACTAAAAAACTATGTTCAATCGCTTTTTTTACCTTGCGTAAAGGACGACGCGCCCAACCAACGCGATCGCAAAGTTCTTCTAGTTCATAAAAGTCGATATCTTTATCTGTACTAAAAAT